>JBEEMY010000485.1:0-2703 GCA_041192415.1 Verrucomicrobiota bacterium
GCGCGGATGAAAGTTTGGCAACTGCACCCAGGCGAACGGAAAATTGCCTTCGTCCCAGCGTTGCCGCCAATCTTGAATCATTAGCGAAAGCTGAATGGAATAGAGTTTCGCCAGATCGTTTGCGGCATTGTTCTCGCCCTGATACCAAATCGCGCCGCGAATCGCGTAGGGGATGATCGGCGAAATCATGCCGTTGAAGAGGTTTGCTGGATAATTTTTATCCAGCCGAGGATCGCCTTTTTTTTGCGGCTGAGGCGGAACGGTTTCGCCCTCAGCTTTCAGCTTCGCGGCATTGTTGGTCCAGTCCTCCAGCGCCCGGACGTATTCCGCCTGCGCCTTTTCCTCGTCATAGGGATGCAATGTTTTCTGCCAGTTACTTAACACCGGTGACAGCTCCGGTTTCGCCTCCATGCTTTCCATGCTAGACCAAGTCTCGATGGGTGTGCCGCCCCATGAAGCTTGAACCAAGCCCACTGGCTCATCCAGTTGCTGGTGCAATTCCCGTCCGAAAAAATAAGCCGCCGCCGAAAAGTTGCCAACCGTTTCGGGTGAGCAAACCACCCATTTGCCCCCGCAGTTTGTTTGCGGAGTGGTGGCAGGGTGCCGCTCCACGAAAAAGCCTCGGATCTGCGGAAATTTCGCGGACGCTTTTTCCTTCCACGCGTTAGTGACATCGTTCACGGACAACTGCATGTTGGACTGCCCAGAAGCCAACCAGACTTCGCCCACCAAAACGTCTTCGATGACGATGGTGTTGTGTCCGGTTATCGTCATGGTCAACGGGCTGCCGGTGGAAAGCTTGCCGAGTTTGAGTTTCCAATTGCCGGAAGCATCCGCCTTCGCCGTGCGGGTTTGCCCCGCGATACTGACGGTGACTTTTTCGCCGGGATCGGCCCAGCCCCAGACGGGCACGGAAACATTTCGTTGCAACACCATGTGATCAGAAAAAATCCCGGGCAGTTTGATATCCGCGCGAGCCGAACCAGCCAACGCGAGCATCGTTCCAATGCATAACAGACAGCGTTTCAGAATGTTTTTAGTCATGATTTTTAGGTAAGGACGATTTCTAATTTTTCTCCGACAGAAATTTTTACGGAGTTTTTCAACGTGAGCAGAACGCGCTTTCCTTCTCGCTTCAACTGAACTGCCACGGGTTTTCCATCGAACAAAAATTTTGCCGAATGTGCAGTGCTTGCGAGCGCGACGGTTTTCAAATTCAAGCTGCCCCAGTGCACGAAAATCTCTGCCGTCAGTTTTCCGCCTTCTGCCTTCTGGCTAAAGCTGCCCCAGCCCTCGGCGCTGGTGAAGGCGCACTTGAAATTTTCCGGCGTCAACTTCGGCGCGAAACCGATGTGCTGTTTCGGGCCGTGATATTCAAAACCGCACGCGGCGAGATATACGCCGTAGCTCGCCATGCTGCGCGCGTAATGATCGCCGCACTCGACTTCGTTCCAGGGATTTCGCCGCGCTGCGGCGTAGCGGTCGTGAACGGTGCGCTCGATGGCGAGGCCTTCGAGCAACATTCCTTCCCAAATCATGTGACCCGCGACCTGATGCTCGAAGCCGTTCATGCACTCGTTGAAATAGCCCGCCGCCCAGTCGGGTTTGCCGCGGCCGCTGGCCTGCTTGAAATCCCAGTCACTGCGCGGAAAGGTGCACATGAGCAAGCCCGCTTCGCCCGCCATCGCATACCACCGGCCCGGCCCCATCTTTTTATGGTAGTCGCCGGCATCTGGTGAAAAATTATAGCGCCACAAAGATTTGAGCGCGGACAGCGTTTCTTTTTCCGGTAACACACGCGGCAGTCCGACTTGAAACGCCCAACTCTGGCCGAACACTTGGTCAATCTCGCAGCCCGTGCCGGAGTTGATGGCGTCCAGATGTTTTGGGTCAATCTTGTTGCTGAAATATTCTCCGTCGAAAAGTTGCTCCGGCAAATTCTTCTGACCAGCTTTGAAAATGTTCCGGCACTGCGCGGCAAATTTCTTATCACCGACTTCATAGGCCATCTCCGCCGCTGCCGCGAGCGATGCGAGATACAGTCCGCTCAACCATGCGACCTTGCCAAACCAATCCGTATCGAGCGTGTTGTGCTGATTGCTTTCGATGAGACCGTCGCCGTTGCCGTCTTTTTTAATCAGCCACTCCATCGCGAGTTTAACTTTCGGCCAGATGCGACGCAGAAATTTATCGTCCCCCGACATCTGATATTCCCGCAATGCACGGAGGATGTAGCCGCTCTGCGAATCCACTGCCGGGATTTTGCAGAACTCGCCGCGAAAATGAATCGCGCCATCCGGCATCTGCGCCAGCCCGAAATCCGTGCGCTCGCGCAAATCGCGCTCCAGATCAGGAAAAATTCGCGCAATCGCCTGGGCATACATATAGACGTGGCCGCAAGTGCCCTTGCAATCTCCCACGCCTTCCCAGCCGTAAAAGCGTCCGTTCGCGAAACGGTAGCAAGTGGATGTGGCGAGAATGGACGTGTTCAGAAACGTGCGGTCAAGAAACCAATAGGGCAGGGTGGAATCATACCAAGTGTCGCGCCACAACCTTGTCTGGCCTGCGAGCCGCGAAAAATTTTCGGCGACATATTCCGCGACGGCCTGCGCCGAGGAAAATTTCGTGGCGTAAAAGCGTCCGCAATCGGTGAACGCTTTATCAATCGAGAGATTCGAAAGGCATGGAAGATAAATCTCAATT
>JBEEMY010000486.1:0-2702 GCA_041192415.1 Verrucomicrobiota bacterium
TCGAGCGAGCGTTGGTCAAAATCTTTGCCGGCATTCTCGCCAGAGCCGCCCGTAACTAGCGCTTCGAGGATAATTGCATTCACATTTTCAACCGCTTTTTGAACACCTTTCCCGTCATAGCGTTTGTTATCCCCATCGCGAAGTTCCATCGCCTCGTGCGAACCAGTCGAAGCGCCGGACGGCACTGCCGCACGACGCGGCTAAATTAGAATCCGTTCCCCAAAGGCAGGCGACGGTTTTCAGCAGTGCGCGGGCGAACTGGTTTCTGCTCGACTCGCTGGATGTCAGCAGCAAGACGCCCGGTGAAGTCGGCGCGGCGCAACTCGACTGGCTCGCGCACGAACTGGATGCGCGTCCGCAAAAATCAGCGGTGGTGATAGTGCATCACAATCCGCAGTTTCCCAAGGTGACGACGGGTTTGAAGGATTCATCGGCGTTGATAGAAGTGCTGGCGCAACGGCGTCAGGTGAAGGCGCTCATCTTCGGCCACACGCATGATTGGAAAATTTCGCAACACGAGTGCGGGGTGCATCTCATCAATCTGCCGCCGACGTGCTATCCGTTCAAAGAAGGCCGTCCGAGTGGTTGGGTGCGCTGCACGCTCGCGGCGGATGGTGCGGAATTTGAACTGCGTTGCCTCGACGCGAAACATCCCGAACACGCGCAGGTGCAGACGTTGAAATGGCGGGTGTAAGTCGGAGCACCGGAGGCCGACGCGCCAAAAAACAAAACGGCCTGCCGTTGAAGCAGGCCGTTCGCGTTGCGATAGGATTTTTATTTCGCGCTCAATTCCAGAATCGTGATGGAGCAGGGCGGGTAGCTGCGGGTGAAACTCGTGCCCAGGTCGTTCACTTTTTCCGTGACGGGAACCACCTTCGCCGGTTCTTGAAGCGAGTTGGTCGCATCACGGTTGGCCGCTTTCAACACGGTGGCCAGGCCTTCGTCCGCGATGGAACCCACGCCGCTGATTTCAACTTTCACTGCCTGCGCCGCATCCGCGCGGTTCACAATCTTGACGATTATTTTTCCGGCGGCAGTGTCGCGTGTGGCGGAGTAGAAAATGGATTTCACTTCGTTGGTGCGTGCCGGTTGCGGCTGGCCGTTGCGCGTGCGGTTGTTTTGAATCCAGTTGTAGGTCGGCAGATTTTGCGCGACGACCGTCAGCACTTCATCGCCCTGATGTTCGCTGAAAATTTTCTGCGCGTAATACGACGGCGAACCATAGCTGTTCAACGCGTCGTAGCCGATGAGATCGGACTTCCACTGCATGGAGCGGCCCGCGCCGAGGTCGCTGACGTTCACGAAGAGCGGCGCGTAGCAGTGCATCAGCACGATGTCGGCGTTGCGTTCCATGCAGCACATGAACGCCGCATCGCCGAGCGCGCCCGCCATGTTCGGCGTGGGCGAGCCGACGCGCGTGGCCCATTCGCCGACGAAAATCTTGGTCGGGTTGCTGCGGTCGCGTGAATCATAGACGAAGGACTGCGCTTCCATTTCTTCCTCGGAGCGATAGTAATGTTCATCCACCAAGTCGGGCGTGCGGCTGTGAACACGTGTGGCTTCGCGCTGTTCGTAGCCGACGGTGGAAATGATTTTGAGCTGTGGATACTTGGCTTTGATGGCGTCGTAGAATTGCGCGAAGCGTCCATCGTAGTTGCCAGAGCGGTCGAACCAGTCTTCGTTGCCGATCTCGACGTAGCGGAGCTTGAAGGGATTTGGATAACCATCTTTGATGCGTTGCGCACCCCACTTGGTCGAGGCGTCGCCGGTGACGTATTCAATTTCCTCCAGCGCTTCCTGAACGTAAGGCTCCAGCTTCGGACCGGCGGGAATGGAATCGTGTTTCAAACAGTAGCCGGCGAAAACGGCGAGCACTGGTTCCATGCTGTGATCCTGGCACCAGCCGAGAAATTCGGGCAGACCGAAACCGTCCGTGGACCAGTATCCCCAGCAACTGCGATGGCCGGGACGTTGCTCGACCGGGCCGATGGTTTCTTTCCAGTTGAAACGTTCGTTGAAGTAATCACCCTCGACGTAGTTGCCGCCGGGGAAACGAAGGAATTTTGGTTTTGCGTCGTCCAGCAGTTGCGAGATGTCGGTGCGGTTGCCATTCAGGCGTTCCTTGAACGTCGGCGGCATGAGCGAAACCTGTTGCAGCCAGATGATGCCGTGGTGATTGAAGAACGTGCCATTCTTGGTGGTGGAAATCACGAGGCGGTTTTCCTTGGACGGCGTGAGGTCGCCCCCGGTCGTGAGCGTGACTTCGTATTTCTGCCAGTCGCCGGAAATTTTTTGAACCGTCGCGCTGGCGATGGTGGTGGTTGTCTCGCCCAGCATCACGGAAGTTCCCGGCGGCGTTTTCACCGTCACGCTTTTCGGATCAATGACGTGAACGAGGCTGACGGTCAACGCGCCGCTGAAGTTTTTCGCCTTCGCATAAAACGACGCGTGATAAGTCGTGTTTGGTTTCACGGGAATTCCCCAATAGCCACCATTCGCGATGCCCGCCGGAGAATCTTTCGTCGCACCGCTAACGTCGAGTTTGAGACTGACATTCAGCGCGTCATTCAAGGGCGTGTTGGTATCGAGCGAAATTTTCGCCGCGCCAACTGTGCTCCAAAATTTAGGCGCGTTCGTCACTGCGATCTTCACCGGATACTGTTTCGCCGGGTCGTAATTTTCCGGCTTGATGATTTCCTGAA
>JBEEMY010000487.1:0-2697 GCA_041192415.1 Verrucomicrobiota bacterium
TATCCGACCCGGCAGCATGAATTCGCCTTCGCCCTGATGATGAATTGTTCGCGGCTTTTTTTGCGTTGGAGCAATCCAGGCTTGGACGACTTCCAGAATGAAGAAGTTGTATTTCGTGACCAGCTTCATATCCACGACCTTACATTCCAAGCTGGCGTAACATTCGGCAATGAGCGGAGCCTTAACCCATTTGGCAGCCACGGGTGACCCCGCAATGCTGCCTGCGGTCGCTGATGGCCGTTAGAAAATTCCTGTGAGTCAAACGGCGAACCGCCGCGAGCACCACCGGCGCGTCCGCCAAAATAGTCTTTGAATTCAACGGCCATGGCGGGCGGGCTTGAAAGCCGTCAGGTCGTTCACGATCACTTTGGCCGGGCGAACAATCTTCGTTCCCTTCCGATAACCACGTTGAATCACTTGAAGAATAGCATGATCCGGTTGCGCTGAATCATGACCTTGCGAAAGTGCTTCATGCCGGTGCGGGTCAAACAGCTTGCCGACGATTTCTTCACTCTCAACGCCGTGCTGACGGAGCAACTGTTGCAGTTGCTTCAACGTCATCTCAACGCCCTGATGAAACTGTGCGGAGTCCCGCGATGCCCCAGCGGCCAACGCCCGTTCGAGATTGTCAATGACTGGCAGCAACTCGACGATGAAGGATTCTTTCTGCGCGGCCGCTCGGGCTTCTGCTTCCTGCCGGCTGCGCTTCTTGAAATTATCAAAGTCTGCCGCCAGTCGCAGATGTAAATCCCTTTGTTCGGCGAGATCCTTGAGGAGTGCTTCCGATTCGCTGGCAGCGGTCTCGGCAGTTTCATCCGGTTCAGCCGAGGGTGGGTCTTGGATTTCAATTTTCATAGAGGGGCGTTATTTTAATTTGCGACCCTTCCTACCCGAACCGATCTTCTTGGCGCTGACGTGACGGGAAATGTATTGTTGGCCGCAACCAGGAGCATCACCTGCTAAACTTGCACCTGCTATGGGGTGTTCACCCCCAGCCAATAAATTTCCTGATGCCGCCGGTTTTATTTGGAAACTTAAACCAGGATTAGTCCTTTTCCGGTATATGGCTGAAGTGGCGCTCGTCTTTCAGGACCACCATTGTCTGTGGAATCGAAATTGGCCTTGCCTCGGCCTAGTGGACAAGCGTCGGGTGATTGTATGAGCTAAACGCAACCCCATGAACCCTGAAAAAACCCAACCGGGTCAAGGCCAACCATTACATTCATTCAGTGTTCCCCGAGTTGATTGATGCCTGCCATACTTGATTAACAATTGGGTCACCAGGCAAACCAGTCTGTAAAATGGCTTTATTGATTTCTATTCTTTGCTCGACCGAAGCTGCGGTATCCTTTTGATTATTAAGTGCCAAAACGTTGTTACGCAACACTGCCACTTGGCCTCCCAGCTTTTTAGATAAAATTGCATCGGGTTCGTTCATCAAACGCAAAGCAATACCGCCAGCAATTAGAGCTTCTCGTCCGGTAGCAGCCGCCGAGCGTTGGCTCAATTCGGTGATAATTTCTTCACGCAAGCCCAAGGTTTTGCGCGCGGCTTCGACCCATTGCTTCAACGGTCCGTCTTGCAGATACGGTTTGTCGCTGGCGGTCGGGAAAAAATTAACGATGGCACGCGCGGCTTCAATCGTTTGCCGTGCCGCCATGAGCTTGGTTTCAAACTGCGGCTCCTGCTGGCTGCTGCCGCTTTGAGTTCCGAGGGCGCGCATCCAGCCGTAAAAAAATTCGAGGCCGACGGCACGGTCGTATTCGCCGGAAGGTTCCAGGCGCGTGCGTTTGGGATAAGGCCGGGTGAGTGAATCGCATTGGAAAACTTTTTCCAACGCCGGTTGGTTGCGCCAATAAAGTAAATCGGGCGATTCCGATTCTGGCGAATTGATGCGGCTGGACAAGCCGTCGATGAGGCGGCTGACCACGGTCAATTCGGATTTGAAATTGTTCCAACTGTTTTCCAGATTGCGGCGGAAATCAAACAGCCGCGCTTCCACCATGCAATCTTCCGGCGAAGGCAGTCCGGGCTTGAGGCTGGCGGCTTCCTTGAACTTAAGATCGCGCGTCAGGCGGATGGCTTGTTCGAGTAGCTGATGGCTGGCAGCAAGCTGTCGGGCCAAGGGCAGCATGGTTTCCGCTTTTTGCCGGACTGAAGCCGCCGGGTTGGTGCGGCAATTTTCCATTTCAGCTAGGGCTGATTTCAAAACCGCCGCGCTGGGGAGCGTCGGCTGGCTGATTTTTTGGAGCGCAGCGTTCAGGCTGGCGTAACTGGCGGCGTATTGCTGCAAATTTTTCAGGCGTTCGTTGGCGGCGGTCACGAGCGGATCATAATTTTTTTGCGACTGCATTTGTTTGATGGCCGTCGCAAGTTGTTGTGTGGCGTCGGCCAGAGCCGCGCCGGAAAAATTTTCGGGGTGGCCAGCGTTGAGGTAGGCATCAAGCCAAGTCTTGACCTGCCGCGCGTGCTCGCGCACGGCGGAACCTTCGCGCCAGCCCCACGCGTCATTGTCGTTGTAGAGCGATTGCAGCGAACCAAGCTGCGCGGCGGCGGCGGCCCAATCTTTTTTCTCCAACTGCTGTTGCACGTTACTCCACTGCAAGGAGGTGGTTTCACATTTGGCAACTTGGGCGCGCAGCAGGTCCGCATTCATCTGCACATTGCGATAGCCGCGACGATTGACCGCGCCGTCCA
>JBEEMY010000488.1:0-2696 GCA_041192415.1 Verrucomicrobiota bacterium
CCGGCGGATGCGCTCCGCAAAATCCACCACCTTGCGGCAAAGCGGCTGCCAGTCGAGTTCGGCGCGCACGCGGGCGGAAGATTTTTCCGCGTGCGGCTGCCAACTGGTGACGGGCGCGTCCAGCCATTCGAGAATTCTGTTTCCGAAACTCACGCCGTCGAATTCCGCAAACTTCACCAGCGGATCATTTTTGAAATAGCCTTGCACGCTCTTGAGCGGCGTGCAGACCGTCGGCAATCCGGTGGCCACATACTCGACGATTTTCGCCACGAACGCGCAGTGCGTCCCGGCGGATTCTTCGTAAGGCACGATGCCCACCGTTGCGCTCGCGAGCTTTTGCGACACCTCGGCGTAAGGCGTGAAGCCCGGCACCTCGGATTTGAAATTCGGAATCGCCGCCGCGCGTTGCAGAAATTTTTCCAATCCCGCCGTGCGCCGACCGACGAAACTAAAAATAGTTTCCGGCTTTTTTGCGACGACTGTTTTAACCGCGTCAAAAGCAATCTGCCCCAAGTGATGTGCATCAAAAGAGCCGTGCATCACGACCACGGGCGGATTGCTAGGAGTCGGAATTTTTTCACGCAACGGAAATGCCGTCGCGTCGTAGCCGTAGTAGATGGGGCAAATTTTTTCCGGCGGATAACCGCGTGCCGCGAGCCGGGCGGCGAATTCATCCGAGATCGCGCACACACCGTCCACGCCGTAGCGCACCGGCAGCGACATTTCGTAGCGCATCAACGCGTGGACGAGCGGCTTGGGCGCGACGTAGCTGGGCCACGTCTCCATGAAACCCGTGAGCAGGTCAGGGAAATTCATCACCACCGGCACGCCAAGTTTCTTTTTTAATTTTCCAGCAGCCACGGCGGAGATGGCGTGCTGGGAGAAAATTAAATCGAATTTCGTTTCCCTCGCAGCGCTGGCGACCATGCGTTCGAGGAAAAATGGATACGCGAGGTATTTGAAATTCCGCAGCTTGGCGTAGCGCCCCATTTCCCACTTGTCGAATTGGTGCAGCGTGACGCCGAATTTTTTGGTGACGGCATTCGCGTCAGGAATTTTCGGGCCGAAGACGTGGACGGCATGGCCGCGCCGCGCCATTTCGGAAACGAGATAGACCGCCTCCGCCGAACCGCCGCCGGACGGCGGATAAAACGGTTCGTGCGTGAGAAAAGCGATGCGGAGTTTTTGCGGCACGGCCAGACGCTAGAAATTTTACCGCGCGGGTTCAATCCAATTTGGTGAATCACCGGGAGCGCTGGCATCCTGCCGGCGAGTTCGTGAATAGTTTACCAACTTGCCAAACTGCTGTTCGGCGTTCCGTTCAGCAACGAAGCTCACCCTTCCAAAATCGCCGTGGCCGCCGCGTAGTTTTCCGTGTGGCTCAAGCTGACGTGCAAACTTTTTGCGCCGCGCGCTTCAAAAAGAATTTTTCCCTTGCCGTGCAGCACCACGAAGGGCGCGCCGGATTCTTGGCGGCAGATTTCCATGTCTTGCCAGCCAAGTTGCGCGCCAATGCCGGTGCCGAACGCCTTGGCGATGGCTTCCTTCGCCGCAAATCGCGCGGCCAGAAACGGCGCGGGCTGGCGATGCTTCAGGCAATAGGCGATTTCATCCGCCAACAAAACCCGGTTCACAAAACGCTCGCCGTGCTGCGCAAACGCGGACGCGATGCGCGCGACTTCAACGATGTCTATGCCAGTGCCGAGGATCATTTTGGATTTTTGATTGCCGATTTACGATTGAAGCAGGCGGCGGTCAGGCGCGGTAATTTTTCATCGCCGCGAGCATTTCTTTCACGGCAATTTCCAGCCCCACAAAAATCGCGCGACTCACGAGGCTGTGGCCGATGTTCAACTCCACGAGATGCGGCACGGCGAACAGCGCGGGCAGATTTTCGAGGTTCAAACCGTGACCGGCGTTCACCTGCAAACCGAGCGCGTGCGCCTGCTTTGCGCCAGCGATGAGGCGCTGTAATTCTGGTGAACCGGTGGGGCGAGACTCCGTCAAGCCCATTCTTTCCTCCGCAAATTTTCCGGTGTGCAATTCAATGAACTGCGCGCCTACCCGCGCGCTCGCGGCAATCTGCTCCGCATCCGGCGCGATGAACAGGCTGACTTCAATGCCCGCGTCCCGCATTTTTTTGCACGTCTCGGTCAAAGCTTTTTCCGCCGCGACCACGTCTAGACCGCCTTCAGTCGTCACTTCCAACCGCCGCTCGGGAACAATGCAGACAATCTCCGGTTTCACTTTGAGCGCGATAGAAATAATTTCCGGCGCGTTCGCCATTTCCAGATTCAACCGCGTGGAAATCTTTTCGCGCAACGCAAACACGTCGCGATCCTGGATGTGCCGGCGATCTTCGCGCAGATGCGCCGTGATGCCATGCGCGCCCGCCGCCTCCGCCACGAGCGCGGCCTGCACGGGGCAAGGTTCGCCGTGGCCGAGGCCGCGATACCGCGCCTCGCGCACGGTGGCGACGTGATCAATGTTGACACCAAGTTTGAGCATGGCTTTCAGCGTGGCGAAACCGGTGGCGCAGCCGGCGCGGGCATGGAGATGATTTGCGGAGCCGGGTGCAGGTTGCGCTCGCGCATTTTTTTCAAGCGTTCGGTCGGCGGCGGCTGTTGCAGATTGCAGCCGGGTAAATCCGGCGCATCCAGCCATGTCGCCAGCAGGAGAAATTCAAACGCCGTCAA
>JBEEMY010000489.1:0-2692 GCA_041192415.1 Verrucomicrobiota bacterium
AGCACCATGTTCGCGGCGATCAACACGAGCGACGCCACGCCGATGGCGAGAATCATCTCGATCAGCGTGAACGCTTTCAGGTTGTTCGTTTTAATTTTCACCGCGTCAAATTCATTGCTGGCGCATTCCCGATGTCTTCGACTGTGTCTGCGCATCCGCCAGCGTGCTCATCTTCACCGAATAGTCTTTGCCCTGCGCGGAATACGTCACCTCCGCCGTCAGCAACTGCATGGAATCCTGCGGCCAGCTCTGGCTCGTCAGCTTCCACCTAAAATCTAAAACGCCTTCCGTGATCGTGCCGCTCTGCTGGCCGCTGTTCCAACTGCCCGTCACGAGGCTCTCGTTCAAAACCCGATCAGCCACCCGCGCCGCCTCACTTTTGCGGGCGGCGACTTCTCCGCCGAGTCCCGCTACGTGCAGCGCCTCGACCGCCACCGGAATCACGATGGCCAGAAACAGCATCGCCGCCAAAACTTCCGCGAGCGTGAACGCCTGGCAACCGCGCCGCGTCGCGCCGTTTTTATTTCGCGCTGCTGTTAACTTCATAACCCGTGCGCGTTTTTGATTCGACGAACCAGCGGCCAAAACCATCCACATCCACCAACTGCAATGTCTGCGGGCTGGTCTCGTCAATCGTGCCGTCCGCCTGAAATTTTATCGCGGGCAGATTGTTGAACGTCGTCTGCGCGCCCGCGCCGATGTTCAACACCGCGAGCCGCAGCGTCGAATCCACCGTCAATTCTTCCGCCTTCGCGTCGCCGTTCTGCCCGCTCGTTTCTGCCGCCATGCCGTAGGTGCCCGTCTTGTCATCCAGCCACAGCATCACCGGCGAACCCTCGGACACCGCACGGCTCTGCGCCGCGTGTATCAGCGACATCAACCGCCGCGCCTCGGAATCCAGCGCGCGTCCCCGGATAAATTTCGACATCGCTGGCACGGCAATGGACGTGATGATCACCAGCAACGCCAGCACGAGAATCAATTCGATCAACGTGAAAGCTGCTGGCCGAGAGCCGAGGGTCAAAGGTCGAGAGCCAGAAAGTTTTCGCGCGTCGCTTGCTGGCGCTCGACTCTCGGCTTTCGACACTCGACTCGACAAATTCATTTTGTCCAGTTGCCAAGGTCATCTTCCGTTCCTTCCTTCGCGTCCGGCCCGACGGACAGCAGGTCATAGGAACTCGCGTTGTGTTTGCCGGGATAATAATAGACGTAGTTGTTGCCCCACGGATCCACCGGCAGCTTGGGCGGATCAAAATACGGCCCGTGCCAGTTCTTCGCCGTGCCGGGCGCGACGATTAAATCCTGGAGCGACTTCGGATAAAATCCGTTGTCCACTTCATACTGGCCGAGCGCGGACTTGATGCCGCCGTTGATGTCGGCCATCGCGGCGGTGACGCGTGCGCGTTCGCTCGAACCGGCGATCTTCGGGATGACCAGCGCCGCGAGGATGCCGATGATGACGACCACCAGCATGATTTCCGTCAGCGTGAACGCATTTTCGATTTTCGATTTTCGATTTTCGATTGCCGGACTTTTAAGCGCGGCACGTCCGGCCAAGACGCGCGTAAATCGTAAATCGTAAATCGTAAATATATTTTTTGGTTGGATTTGGATTTTCATAGTCGTGTTTTTCTTACTTGATGTATGTGCTCATCGAAAGCACCGGCAGCAACATGCCGATGAAAATGGTGCCGATGAAGGCGGCAATCAAAAAGAGCAGCAGCGGCTCGGCAAACGCCACGGCGGTCTTCAAATTGCGGTCGAGATCGTTCTCGGTTCCGGCGGCGAGGCGCACCAGTTCGGCGTCGAGCCGTCCGCTTTCCTCCGCCACGGAAATCATTTCAATCACGGAGCCGGAGAAAAGAATTTTGCAGTTCGCCAGACTTTGCCCGAGGCGACCACCTTGCTGCACGCGTTCAATCGTCTGGCCGACGGCGTCCACGAGAATCTGGTTGCCGATGGAGCGGCGCGCGACGTTCAAGCCCTGCACCAGCGCCACGCCTGCGCCGAGCAGCGTGCCGAGCATCCGGCAGAAGCGCGCCATCGCGAACTGCGCGATGAGCGGTCCGACCAGCGGCGTTTTCAAAATCAGACCTTCCCAAACCCGGCGACCTTTTTCAGAAACGAACCAAGCGCGCAGCATGAAGCCGATGCCCACCAGTGCCGCCGCGATGATCAAGCCATACGAACGCACCATGTGGCTCGCGCCGATGATGATCTGCGTGATGAGCGGCAACGCGCTGTGCATGTTGCTAAAGATGGCCTGAAATTTCGGGATGAAAAACGTGAGCAGCAGCGTGAGAATCCCCAACGCCAGCACGAGCAGGATGCACGGATACAACATCGCCGTGAGCACTTTTGCTTTCAGGTCTTTTTCACGCGACTGAAATTCAGCGATCTGCGCCAGCACCACGTCAAGAAATCCGCCCGCCTCGCCCGCCTCAACCATCGCGACATAGACGCGCGGAAAAGTCTCGGGCGATTTCGCCATCGAATCCGCCAGCGACAAGCCATCCACGACGAGGTCGTGAATGTTTTTCCATTTCGCCTTGGCCGCCGTGCTTGATGCTTCTTTCTGCAAAATCACCAGCGCGCGGCTCAACGGAACGCCCGCCGCAAGCAAGCTGGAAAGCAGGCGCGTAAAATTTTCCAATTCCTTCGCGGAAACTTTTTTAGACTCGAACTTGAAGGA
>JBEEMY010000490.1:0-2686 GCA_041192415.1 Verrucomicrobiota bacterium
ACTGAATCGCGGTCTTGTCACTTGTGGCCGCGAGAACAAAGGGGCGCTGGTGGATTTGAAAACCTTGAAAATAATTTCCAAGGTGGACACGGGGGCGAATCCTGACGGAATGATTTTTGAACCGGGACAAAAAGAATTTTACACGTTCAACGGGCGCGGCGAGTCCGCGACGGTGGTTGATGCGCAGTCCGGCAAAGTCACCGCCACGATTCCGCTCGGCGGCAAACCGGAGTTCGCCGCTGCCGATGTGAAGGCGGGTTTGGTTTTCAATAATCTCGAAGACAAAAACGAAGTCGTGGCGATTGACACCAAAACGCACACCGTGAAAAGCCGCTGGCCGATTGCGCCGGGCGAAGAAGCGAGCGGCATGGCGTTCGACGCAAAAAATCACCGGCTGTTCCTCGGCTGCGGCGGCAGCAAAACGATGGTGATGATGGACAGCGAGAGCGGAAAAGTTTTGGCGAGCGTGCCAATCGGCGACGGCGTGGATGCGAACGCATTTGATCCCGCTACGATGCTGGCGTTCGCCTCCTGCGGCGACGGCACAGTGACAATCGCCAAGGAGGACGGCGACAAACTGACGGTCATGCAGACATTGAAAACGGAAAAAGGTTCGCGGACGATGACGATTGATCCGGCGACGCATAAAATTTATCTCGCCGCTGCGAAGTATGACGCCCCGGCAGAAGGCCAACGTCGCGGCAAGATGCAGCCGGGCAGTTTTAAGATTTTAGTTTACGGCACGGACAAATAACCTTCTGCTTTGTCCATGCGCGTGCTTGTCGTCGAAGACGAAAAGAAAACCGCCTCCTTCGTCCGCAAGGCGTTGCAGGCGGAGAGCTTCGCTGTGGATGTCTGCCACAACGGCGACGACGCGCTCGCCGCCGCCAGTATTACGCCGTTCGACGGCATCGTGCTCGACATCATGCTGCCGGGTCGCGACGGCATCAGCGTCTTGAAACAATTGCGCGAGCGGAAAAATTCTACGCCGGTGCTGTTGCTTTCGGCGCGCGGCGAAGTGAACGAACGCGTCGAGGGATTGGACGCCGGCGCGGATGATTACCTGCCGAAGCCGTTTGAACTTTCCGAGCTCATCGCTCGCGTGCGTGCGCTTACCCGGCGCGGCGGCGAAAACAAATCTACGACGATACGTGTCGCTGACCTCACGCTCGATACGCTCACGCACAAGGCGCAGCGCGGCAGTGCGACGATTGAGCTGACAGCGCGTGAGTATCGGCTGCTGGAATTTCTCATGCGTTCGGCGGGCCGCCTCTGCGGGCGCATGATGATTTTGGAAAAAGTCTGGGACTACCATTTTGATCCTGGCACAAATCTCGTGGATGTTTACATCCGCCGCCTACGCGAAAAAATTGATGCCAGTTTTGAACTCAAGCTGCTCCACACCGTGCGCGGCGAAGGCTATGTTTTGAAGGAGGAAACGTGACCATCCGCACCCGACTCGCGCTATGGTATGCCACGATTTTTTCCGCCTCGTTGCTGGTCATCGGCTTTGCGATGTATTCCGATCTGGTGGTCGAACAGCGCGGCAAAGCTCTGCACCTTGGCGTGGACGAAGACGCGGGCGAGGACATCACGCAAATCATTCTGCTTTACGGTGGCACGGCGGTCGCGGTGGGCTTGCTCGGCGGCTGGTGGCTTACGCGCCGCGCGCTCGCACCCGTGGCCAAACTTACGGAGGCGGTGGAAAAAATTCACGAGAACAACCTCGCCGAAAAAATCCCGCGCTCCGGCAACGGCGACGAGCTGGATCGCCTCACCGAAGTTTTTAACGCCATGACGGCGCGGCTGGATGAATCGTTCCACCGCATCCGCGAATTTACGTTGCACGCCTCGCACGAATTGAAAACGCCGCTGACCGTTTTGCGTGGCGAAACCGAAACTGCCTTGCGCGATGAAAAAATTTCTCCCGCCGAACGCGAGCGCGCCAGCAGCCAGCTTGAAGAATTGCGCCGCCTCACGCAAATCGTGGACGGACTCACATTGCTCGCGAAGGCTGATGCCGGACAGGTTGCGCTCACGCTGGAGCCGTTGCGCCTCGACGAACTGGTGCGTGACAGTTTTGCTGATCTGCAAATCCTCGCCGAGCCGCAACACATCAAAGTTGAACTGGAAGTGTGTGAGGAAATTTCCGTGCGCGGCGACCGGCATCGGCTGCGTCAGTTGCTGCTGAACCTGGCGGACAACGCCGTGAAATACAACCAGCCGCAAGGCCGCGTGACGATGAGCCTGCGCCGTTCCAGCGAAATGGCTGAATTCACCATCGCCAACACCGGTGCGGAAATTCCGCCGGAAATCCTGCCGCGCGTCTTCGACCGTTTCTTTCGCGGCGATGCTGCGCACGGGAATACGGTGGATGGCTGCGGTCTCGGCTTGAGCATCGCGCAGTGGATTGTTTCCGCGCACGGCGGAAAAATTCAAATTAAGTCCGTGCCATCGCAATCCACAATCGTCACCGTGCAACTGCCGACCATATGAAATTTTCACCGCTCATTCTGGGAGCCGCCCTGCTCGCCGGTTGCGCGCGGTTTCAACCGCAGCTGCTAGTGCCGGAAAAATCCGCCGCACAACTGGAGTCGCGCCGGCTGGATGATGCGGGACTGAAAAAATTCTTCGCATCCAATTCTGTTCCCGCGCCGACAAGCTGGCCGTTGGCGAAATGGGATTT
>JBEEMY010000491.1:0-3444 GCA_041192415.1 Verrucomicrobiota bacterium
TGGCGCGGCGATTCAAGCGGAAATTTTAAGCGGCGGTTTCAAAAATGTTTTACTGCTGGATGTCACGCCGCTCTCGCTTGGTTTGGAAACTTTTGGCGGTTTAATGAACGTCATCATCCCGCGCAACTCCACGATTCCCGTGAAGGCTGGCGAGCTGTTCACGACGGCGATGGATCAGCAGCGCGCCATTCTCATCCACGTTCTGCAAGGCGAACGCGAGCGCGCCAAAGACAACTGGAGCCTTGGCAAATTCACGCTAGAATTCGAGGCCGCGCCGCGCGGCGTCCCGCGCGTGGGCGTGCAGTTTGAGATTGATGCGAACGGAATTCTCCACGTCCTCGCCCGCGACACGCGCACTGGCAAAGAAAAAATCGTAGCGATGAAATCCGCCGTGGATGTGGACGATGCCGCCGTGCAAAAGATGGTTGAGGAATCCGTCGAGCACGCGTTCGACGATCTGGCCGCGCGCCGCTGGGTCGAGTCCAAACTGAAAGCGAACGAGGCGCTCGCCGCGACGAAATCGGCGCTGGCCGGTTGCGCGAACGAGTTGGAGGCGGATTACGTTGAAAAAATTTCTGCCGCCGCGCAGGTGGTTGAAACCGCGCTTGCCACGGAAAATTCTGCGAGTGGCGCGGGTGATTTGAACCAATTGAAGTCGTCCGTGGCCGCGTTGGACGAGGTCACGAAACCGCTGGCGGATTTTCTGATGGACAAGGCGATGGAAGCGATGCTGCGAAAACGCGGTGGCAACCACCACGGCAATCATGATGGCGCCGAACAGAATCGTGAGAAACCTAATCTGCCGTTGATGTGCTGTAGCGCGCCGTTTGTTGCCCATGCCAGTGAGAGTAATTTACCCCATCAAAAGTTTCAAACAAGGTGCAATAAAAATTGCGGGCAAGTAACTATTCAGTTCCACTTCACGGAAGCTGTCAACGAATGTGCTTCCAGCCACGGCAACGCGGTGGAATGCACTGCGAGCGTGATGCTGTTCAGAAATAAAAACAGCGGCAACGCGGCGAGCGCCGCCGGCCAGCGAAACATTTTCACGAAGCTCGCCATGGCCAGACCGTCCATCACCGCCTTGATCAGCAGCAACTGGTAAAATCCTGAAAGCCCGTCCGTCACCGCCCCTAGAATTCCCAGCGGCGCGGCGCAAAAGAGAATCGTTCCCGCCAGAAAGCCATCTCCAGGTTTGCCGGGCGGATTTTTCTGCGCCGCCGCCAGCAGTCGCGCTGCATAATGGCCCACGCGGTTGGAAATTTTTTGCAGTTGCAGCAGTTTGCCGAGCCAGTAGCCGAGAATCACCGCGAGCGCGGTTAGGAAAAGTTGCTTCAACGCATCGGTGAAACTGCCGTGGAGATTTTCCACCACCAGCTTCAATCCTAAAGCGACCGTGCCCACACCGATGGCCAGTTTGAAAAAATGCTGCGCGCGGGCGGACAGTGGGGCGCGAACGGCCAAGCCGAACAACCCGCCAAGCAGGATGCCGAGGGCGTTAAGAAAGGCGCCAATCACAAGCGGATTGTGGCGCGGATGCGGCGCGAAGGAAACGAAGAAAATTTCACCAGTCTTTGACGGTAGCGTTTTTCGCGCTGCGAAAACCCCGTCGCCGCTTGTCCCGCCGTAATCGGATGAAGGCGGAAGCGGAGCGTCAGGCGGCGGAATCGTTCGCCCGCTTGAAAATTATCACACCTCAAAGTGACCGCTGCGCGGTCATTGTCCAGTCGCAGCGCGACTGGACCTACCGCCTGCCATTTTACCAATCCTTAACCGGGCGGGAATTGTTGCGCGGCTTCGCGTCCGGCTTGAGTTGCAGCAATTGCTCGTGGCCTTTCTGCGCGTCGAGCAAACGCTTGGCTTCTTCTGGTGTCATCTCGCCCGGCTTGACGGGCTGCGCCTCGGCTTCTTTTTTGTCCGTCTGGTCGCCGTCTTTCTTTTGCTCATCCGGCTTTGGCTGTTCTTTGGCCTTCTGCTCATCGGCTTTCGACTGCTCGTCTTGCTTCTTTTGGTCTTCAGGATTTTTCTGCTGCTGGTTTTGCTGTTGCTGATCTTTCTGCTCGTCAGACTTTTGCTGCTGTGATTGATCTTGCTGTTGTTGCTGATTCTGCTGGTTGAGCAATTCTTCCAACTTCTTCAACGGCGCGTCCTCGGGATAAAGTTTCCGCCCTTGCCGCACAATCTCCTTCGCCCCGGCGATGTTGTTGGAAATGTAGAGCCGCGCGCCGCCGTGAAAAAAATCATCCGGCGGCGCGAGTTGCGCGCGAAGATTCTGCGCGGCGCACAGCAGCAGGCTAAGGCTGACGAGGAGTGGCAATCGCATCGATGTCCTTCAATTTTTTGGTGAACGCTTCAAACTGTTTCGCGGCGGCTGGATATTGCGCCAGGCTGTTCATGATCTCGACCGCCCGGTGATAATTCCGCTGGCGCACGGCCGAGTCGGCATCGCCCTTGGCGCGGAGGAGCGCCGCTTTCAACTGCCGGATCTGTTCCGCCGCATTTTTTGCGAACTGGAAGTTAAAGACCGCATCCACATCGTTTGTGTTCAAACTCACGGCGCGCTCGTAGGTTTTTGCCGCCGCGTCAAAACCGTGTTCCAAGCCGTCCAAATCTTTCGCCGCCTTCGTCTTTTGAAATTGGGTATTGCCGAGGTTGTAAAACGCCTGCTGTTGCAATTTCAATTCCGGCGACACCGTCACCCGCTGGAATAAATTTTGGGCGAGGTCAAAATTCGTGGCGCGATACGCTGCCGCGCCGGCGTTGAACACCAGCCGCAGATCGTTCGTCTGGATTTGCGCGAGCCGCTCATATTCCACGAGGGCATTGGTGAAATTACCACCTTTGAAATCTCGCAAGGCCGTAGTCGGCGATGCGGTAAGATTGATCATCAGGCTCAGCCAGATGACCAAGATCGTGATGGCGTTAAGGCTTGAAGCCTGCGGTCTGATTTCAGACGGATGAATGGAGTGAAAGCAACGCATGAGTCATTTTTTAATCCAAGTCAGTTTCAAAGTGCAACGATAATGAAAGACAAGTCCAGAGCCGGAAAGACTCAATCTTTTTTCCATGACGGATATCGCCTAATTGCAGCCAACTTTAGAAACTCAAATAAGTATATGCCTTCAACCCGCGTTCATAATCATCGAGCAGGCGCATGGCTTCGCTGGGTTTCATGCGGTCGGATTTGATGGCTTCGTCCATCTGGGCCTTCATCTGGCGTTTGAGTTCGTTCTCGTCGTATTGCACGGCGGTGAGCGAATGGATGACGGTGTCGCCCTCGATGACTTCCTCGATGTAATAGCCGGTCGGCTCGTCGGGTTCGAGGAAGACGTGGACTTCATTCACGCGGCCAAACAGATTGTGCAGGTCGCCCATGATGTCCTGATACGCGCCCATCAGGAAAAATCCGAGGTAGTAAGGCTCCTGCTTGCCGTCGCCGTTGGA
>JBEEMY010000492.1:0-2681 GCA_041192415.1 Verrucomicrobiota bacterium
GGAACAACAGAGGATTCTAGCATTCTGGTAATGACCGAATCTTCTGATAAAAAAGTTTTTCTCCTTTATCCAGATGGATTTTTGGAATGGGATGAATTATCAAAGCATCTTTCACTTGAATTGCAGTGTCCGGTCTTTTCATTTCACATCCATGATGGAGATTTGTGGATGTTTGTTTTTTTTGTTCGAGGGGAAGAAGTGACTCGATTTAATCCGATTCCCAATTATTGGGATGATGGAATTTCAGATGAAGAAATGCAAAGTTGGCAGGGAGATGTTTCTTTAGTTTGTTCTTACTGGCCGGGCATCACTGAAGAATCAATAATCCGTTACTTCACCCGATGGAATTTAGAGGCTGAGTCTCAAGAAAAAGCTTATCCTGACGATGAATTTGAATTTGGCAGTGATTGGCAAATGTGTGATTTCATAAAAAAGCTAGGCTTGGTTTATCCAATGGATAAAAAAGGGAATCTTCTGGGGAAAACATATTTCCTTTCTGTTGAGTGAGTAATCTCATTCCTGACCGGACTTTCAAATTAGGACACCGCGCTTGCTTTCATCCCCGCGCCAATCCATGCTATTCTGAACATCAACCCCGCGTGTCGGGGCTTTTTTATCATGAGCAACATCGCCGAACTCGACCTCAATCTCGAAAACCTCTTTCAGCCTTCCTGGGCGCAGGGGAAAACCGAGACGAACAAATTTGCAAAATTCACCGGTAACGAAGGTGTAAAACCCGAACGCAGCTTCAGCGGCAAGCCCGGTGAACGCCGCGCGCCGCGTCGCGATGGCGCGGGCGGCGGCGGCTTTGGTGGTGGCGGTGATCGTCGCGGCGGACCGGGTGGCGCATCACGCGGTGGTTCCAAATTTGGCGACCGCCAGGGCGGCGGTTTCCGTGGTGGCGACCGGCGCGATGAACCGCGCGCCGAACGCCCGGCTCCCACGCCGTTGCCGGAATTCAATGTCGCCTTCATCCCGGAAGAACGCGGTGTCGAACAGCTCGCGCGCCAGATTAAAGTCACGGGCCGCGCGTATCCGTTGTTTCAAATCGCGCTGCTGATTTTGGACAAGGCCGAGCGTTACTCCGTCCAACTCACGCCCAAGAAAAAAGCCGACGGCACGACGGAACAATTGTTTGTCTGCGCGCTCGACGAGACGCCGTGGACGAGCGAGAACGAAGCGGTGGCGCACGTTCTCAAAAATCATTTTGGCACATTCTATCAGGCCGAACGCACGGCCACGGAACCGCCGAAGGGCGTTTATACGTTCGTGGCGCAATGCGGCATGAGCGGGGAAATCCTCGGCCCGCCGAACAATCACGATTATCAAAACCAGTTGCGCAAGCTGCACACGGAAAAATTTTCGCGGATGCCGTTTGATATGTTCAAGGCGCGCGTGAAAATCGTGAAGGACGAAGCCGTCGTGAAACAATGGGTCGAGGAACAGAGTTTCAAAACGGAGTTCAACGCGCTCAACGTGCCAGAGCCGCTCAAGCTGCCGACGATGGAAGAAGTGGAAACCCATTTCCGCGCCACGCACAAGGATTCCATCATCAAGTCGGTCGGAACGCTCACCATCGCGGGTTTGCCGAGCCGCAGCTTGAAATGCAACGGCCTGCAACGCCTCATCCGCCAGGAGTGGGAGCAACAGAAATTTTTCCCGCTGCCCATCGCCACGAAGTTGAGCCAGCAGTTCGCGCACTACGGCCTGCAATTTTTCAAGGTCAACAAAACCGTCACGCACGTCAGCGTCGCGCGCCCGACGTATCTCGACATCGAGACCACGCCGGTTTCGGAGAACATCAAGCGCATCGTGGAGTTCGTGAACGCCACGCCGAAATGCACGCGGAAGAAATTGATCGCGGCGCTCGCGCCGACACCGAAGTTGGCGAAAGCTGTCATCGCGGAAATTCCCGTCGCACCCGCGCCGGTGGCCGAAGGCGAAGTTGCGGCCGCACCGGCTCCAGCGAAACCCGCTGAACCCGCCGCGCCCGAAGCCACGCCGGAACAGACGGCGATCATCGTGGATTTGCACTGGCTCATTCACCAAGGCGCAGTTTTGGAATTCGCCGATGGCCGCATGGAAACGGCGAAGAAACCTGCGCCCAAACCGGTGAAGCAAGAAAAGAAACCCGCCGCCGTGAAACCCGCTGCGGAAAGCCAACCCGCGCCGGTCGTCGCCGAAATTTCAACGGCTGCGGAAACAGTTGCGCCGGCAGAAGTCGCCGCTGCGCCCGCTGTCGAAACTCCGGTTCAACCGGAAACGCCGCCGGTGGCGGAAGGAAGTGTCGCGTGAGCTTCGCCGCGTTGGGATTGAGCGAAAAAGTTCTGGAAGGCGTTCGCGCCGCTGGCTACACCGACCCGACGCCGATTCAGCTCCGCGCCATTCCGCTCGTGTTATCCGGCAAGGATGTCATTGGCAGCGCGCAGACCGGCACCGGCAAGACGGCGGCGTTTGCGTTGCCGATTCTTTCCAAACTTGGGATGCACAGCAATGTCGGTCCGCGTGCGCTCATCCTCGAACCCACGCGCGAACTCGCGGCGCAAGTTGAAACCTCGTTCCGCGATTACTCGCGCTTCACCGATTTGAAAACCACCGTCGTCTTCGGCGGCGTGGGTTACGGCAAGCAGAACGATGAATTGAAAGCTGGCACCGACATCGTGGTCGCCACGCCCGGACGG
>JBEEMY010000493.1:0-2679 GCA_041192415.1 Verrucomicrobiota bacterium
AGATTTGGTCGTATTTACAGGTGGATTTGTCGCGTAATTGAATTGCCATAAAGTTGTAATTTTATTTTTTGAGAACCACGAATGGACACTAATTAACACGAATCATAAAGACGCCAAAACAAAAACGGAGCGCGGCTCTGTGAGCCGCAGCAGCGTGAAAACTGCAAGCGATGCGGAGTTGCTGCGGGTCACAGACCCGCGCTCCGCCGCATTCGTGTTTATTCGTGTCCATTCGTGGTTAGAATTTTTCAGACTTGCACCGATTTGAATTCAGCCAGATTCCACGCCGCTTCGCCGGCTTCGTGCGCGAGATGATTCAGTTCCTCGATCTCGGCCTTCGTGAAGAGCAAACCATTGTGCTGTTTCGATAATGCGCCCCAGCGCGCTTCCGGCTGGCCGGGCAACAGGCACTTCTCGTTGCCGTGACCGAGCACGTCTTCGATGATCGCCTTCACGTTCTGGACTTGCGAACGGCCTTTGACGTAGTCGTTGCCCTTCATCGCGTCCGGATGGATGACCTGGAAATAAAACGTCGAGCCGCGCTTCTCGCCTTCGCCGCCCAGTTTCGTTCCGCGAATTTGCGGCAGCGAACCGCCGATGTAGCCGGCATAAAGTTCGTCAATCAAGCCGAGGCCGTAGCCCTTGTGCGCGCCGAACGGGAGCAACGCCACGGCTTTGTTCGGATCGGTCGTCGGATTGCCCTCGGCATCCACGGCGCAACCGGGCGGAAGTTGTTTGCCTTCGCGTTTCATCACTTGCACGCGACCCATGGCGATGGTGGAGGTCGCCCAATCAATCACGATGGGAAAACCGATCGCGTCCTGCGTCGGGAACGCCCACGAATGCGGGTTCGTGCCCATCGTCGGCGTCTTGCCGCCGAACGGCACGACTTCGGACGTGGCCGAGGTGCAGTTCGTGTAGGCGAGATAACCTTTGAGCGCGGCGTCCATGACGTAGCCGCCGCCCCAGAGATAATGCGTCGCATTGTCCACGCTGACCATGCCCACGCCGAATTTGTCGGCGAGCTTCATGCAGGTGTCCATCGCCTCGTAGGCGACGGCCTGGCCGAGCTTGTTGTGGCCGTTCCAGATTTCGGCGGCGGCGAAGCGCGACGGCAGCTTCTCGATCTTCGCGCCGGGCGTCCAGCGGCCGACCTTGCTGCCGAACAATTCGTCGAGGTGCAGCGCCTTGATGGCGTTGTGCGTGCGGATGCCGTAATACGCGGCGCTGGCGCAAAACCGCGCGCCGGCGGCGGCCTCGGCGGCATCGTAACCGCGCTTGAGATACGCCTGCGTGACGAGTGAATCGTGTTTTTCTTTGGGAATGATGTAGTAGGTTTCGGGCATAAAAATTTTAATTAAGAAATTGGTTGAGCTTTCCAAAAATCTTCCGCTTCCGAGCGAATCAATGATAACAGTTTTACAGCAACAGTTTGATAAATCTCCGGTTGAAATGGCTCGTAATAAAACCAAAAGTCAGTTTTTCCAGCCGCGCGCGAACCCAACCGAACTCGCTTGTCTGGGTGAATGTCGTGAGCAGAAACTTTGTTTGGTGGAATTTTTTCTCCCCAAGCTGTCGTAAAACCTCCGACGCCGCATGAAGAAATCTCAACAACGAACGAGCCGCCGTGACGATTGAATTGAAATGTTAGCAAATCAATTTGTTTCTCTTGAATCCGCCGAAAATGAGGAAACGAGCCGGAGAATTTCAATTCGCGAAGAACAGGCACAACTGAATCGCGCAAAGCCGCAATCATTTGTTCCTTTGGATCGCTCATTTTGAATTTGGATTAGAATTAGGCTCAAACCACTTTCTTCACCGGCACTTCGGGATTCACCTGCGCGATGGGTTTTTCGCCGTTCATCGCGAGGATGAGATTTTTCACGGCGCAGGTGGCCTGCCGCACCACGCTCTCGTAAGTGCGCGACGCGACGTGCGGCGTGCAGACGACGTTCGGCAGCTTGAGCAGCGGATGATCCGCCGCCGGCGGCTCGTGATCCAAAACGTCCGTGCCGTAACCGCCCACCTGCCCGGATTTCAGCGCGGCCACCATGTCATTGGTGTTCACGACTTCACCGCGTGCGCAGTTCAAAATCAAAACGCCCGGCTTCATCTTCGCGAACGATTTCGCCGAAATCATGTCGCGCGTTTCCGGCGTCAGATTGGTGTGCAGCGAGATGTAGTCGGCCACGGCAAAAATTTCGTCCAATGTCGCCGCGCGTTTCACGCCGTGCTGTTGACCAAACGCCTCATCGAAATGATTGTCATTGGCAATGACGTTCATGCCGAAAGCGCGGGAACGAATCGCCATTTCTTTTCCAATCCGTCCGAGACCGATGATGCCGATGGTTTTATCGAGCAGTTCGTGGCCGGTCTTGCGTTTCCAGCCACCGCTGCGGGTCGAGTCCGTGTGGAACAGGAAATTTTTCTCCAGCGCGAGCAACAGCATGAAATTATGCTCGGCCACGGTCGTGTGATTCACGCCCGGTGTGAAGAGCAGCGGGATGCCAAACTCGGTGCAGGACTTCACATCAATCTTGTCCACGCCGATGCCGTATTTGCTCAAGACCTTCAGCTTCGGACGCGCCTTTTCCAAAACCTGGCGCGTGATGGCGTCGTCGCCGCAGATGTAGCCGTCCACATCACCGACGAGCGCGAGCGTGTCCGCTTCGTTCAGCG
>JBEEMY010000494.1:0-2677 GCA_041192415.1 Verrucomicrobiota bacterium
CGAAGGTGATGACGACATGGCCGCGCACATCCGCACCGCGCTGACTGCCGTGAATCTTTCCATTCCCGTCCGCGACGGAGCGCTAGCTTTAGGAACGTGGCAGGGGATTTATCTGTGGGAACACCGGACGCATCCGCACACGCGCCGCATCGCGCTGCACTTCATCGGCGAGTGAGAACCGCGGTTGGATTTGAAATCATCCGTGGTGAGCCTGACCAAGATTGGTGCCGGTGGTGGGACTCGAACCCACACGACTTTTTACGGTCCCGGGATTTTAAGTCCCGTGCGTCTGCCATTTCGCCACACCGGCTCGGCTGATTCTATCGGCGTTTTCCATTTCGCCAGGTTTTTTTCTGTCGCGGCCAACCCCAGCTTCAGATTGCTGCCGAAGTTGTCGCGCGACAACCTAGCGGTTTTGTTGCGGCGGAGAAAGGTGATTTGTTTGCGGCTCAAACCATCGCTCTGTTGAAATTAGAGGCTCAACGTTCCGCAAGGCACATCCTGCGCGGCGATTTGCATTTGGACGTGTTTCGCCCCGATTTGGTGGAGTTGTTCGGCCATGACGTGTTCGGCGAGTTCTGGCTTGTTGCACTCGCGGCTCAAGTGCGCGAGGTAAAGCTGCCGTAACTCGGCGGACATGATTTGTGCGACGGTCTCGGCGGCAGTGACGTTGGAGATGTGGCCGTGGCGGCCGAGGATGCGCTGCTTCAACGCCCACGAGCGGCGCGGACAATTCTGCAACATTTTCACGTCGTGATTGGATTCGAGCACGAGCACATTCGCGGCGCGGATGCGTTCCAGCACGAGCTTGGTGACGTGGCCAAGGTCGGTGGCGAATCCGATGTTGCCCGCCGAAGTGCGGAGGAGATAGCCGACCGGGTCTTGCGCATCGTGCGGAATGGAAAACGTCTCGATGCCCACATCGCCGATTTCAAAACTCGCGCCGGTCTCGAACAGCCGCCAGTCAATTTTTGCTTTGAGATGTTCCGTGCCGTCGGTGCCAACGAACGCCGGTTTCTTTTTCGAGTCCCACTTCGCCTTGAACGCCCAGATCGTGCCGTCCTGCGTGCCGCGATTGCAGAAGACGGGGATGTGAAATTTATCCGCGAGTCCGAGAATGCCCGCGATGTGATCCGAGTGTTCGTGCGTGACGAGGATGGCCGAAAGTTTTTCCGGCGTCTTGCCGATGGTGGCGAGGCGCTTGCGAATTTGCAGCGGCGAAAATCCCGCGTCCACAAGGATGCGCGTCTCGGTGGTCTCGATATAGGCGCAGTTGCCTGCCGAGCCGCTGCCGAGGATGGTGAATTGAACGGACACGCGATGAAGTTAAAGCGGAAGGTGGAAAGCGGAAAGCGGAAAGCGCGTCAGCGCGAGTGTTGCAAGAACCACGCAAACAATTCCGGGTTCGCGTAAGTTTCCGTCCAACTATCGTGCTGGGCTTCGGGATAAACGGTGAGCTTCACTTCCTTGACGTCGTATTTTTTCAGCAGCTTCACCATGCGCTCGGATTCTTCCAGCGGCACGACCGGGTCCTTGGCTCCGTGAAACGCCCAGATGGACAGGGTCGTGAGTTTGCCTTTGTCAGCCAGCAGCGGTGTGATCAACTCGCCGCCGCCGCAGATCGGCGCGATGGCTGCGAAGCGTTCGGGATGCGTCAAGCCCAGGCTCCACGTTCCAAAGCCGCCCATGCTCAAGCCGGTGAGATAGACACGCTTTGTGTCCACGGCGTATTTGGTTTCAACATCGTCCAGCAGCGCGAGTAACAAGTCGTTTGACCAAATCTGTCCGTCGGGGCATTGCGGCGAGACGATAATGAAATTATTTTTTGCCGCGTCAATCTTCGTCGGCCCGTGCTTGGCGACGATCTGGAGATTTTTGCCTCGTTCACCTGCGCCGTGCAGAAACAAAATCAGCGGCCAGCGTTTCGCGGCGTTCGCGCCGTAATCCGGTGGCAGCGAAAGCAGATAATCGGCGGCGAGGATTTGTTTGCGTTCGGTGAAAAATTTCTGGGCGGTCTGGCCGGGTTTCATGGCGGAAGTTTTTTTGGTGGCGGTTGTGGCGCAGGCGGCCAGACCAAGCAGCAAGAGGAGCAGGGGAGCGAGTCGCTTCATCGGTCACATGATCTTCAGCTTCGGCAGATCCTGCGAATCCACCATGCCGACGGGTTCGTTCTTCGCGTTCACCACGATGAGGTCGTCGATGTTTCGCTCGTTGAAAATTTTCAGCGCCTCGACCGCCAGCGCGTTTTGCGAGATGCAAATCGGCTTGGGCGTCATCACGCGCTTCAGCGGCTGCGCGAGCAGGCCGTCGCCGCCGGCCATGAGCCGTCGGAAATCGCCGTCGGTGAAAACGCCGACGAGCTTGCCGCGCGCGTTCACCACCGCGAGGCTGCCGGAGCGCGCTTGTGTCATCACGAGAAGTGCGTCCTTGACCGGCAAACTTTCCGCCGCGACGGCGCTGCGGCTGCCGGAGCGCATGATGTCGCCGACTTTGGAAAGCATCGCCCGGCCAATCGCCCCGTTGGGATGATACTTGGCAAAATCATTTTGCTTGAAGCCGCGCGCCTGCAAGACCGCCATCGCCAGCGCGTCGCCCATAACCAGCGTCGCCGTGGTGCTGCTCGTGGGCGCGAGGTTGAAGGGACAGGCTTCCTTGGGAACTTTGACGTTGAGGGTCA
>JBEEMY010000495.1:0-2670 GCA_041192415.1 Verrucomicrobiota bacterium
TTTTCGCGAGTTCATAAACCATCGAAAGCCCCAGCCCGGTGCCGCGCCGGGCGGACAAGTTTTTCGTGGTGAAGAACGGCTCAAAAATCCGGGCGCGCACTTCCGGGGCGATGCCTGTGCCGTGGTCGCGCACGGTGGCTAGAATAAATTTCGGCGCGGCGGCGGGCGGCAGATAAATTTCGCCCGGCAACTTGTCCGTGAGCACGGTGGCCAGCTCGATGCGTTTGCGTCCGGTCATTGCTTCGTCGGCATTGAAAATAAAATTCAGCAGAATCTGCTGCACGAAATCGCGCGGCACGGAAAGCTCCGGCAAGTTTTCGCCGGGCGTGAACTGCACTTCCGTCTCATGCAGAAAACGGTCGCCCAGCAGTTTGCGGGTGTCGGCCACGACGGCGTTGACATCGCATGGTGCGACGGGCGCGTGGTCGTCACGGCTGAAACCGAGCATGGCATCCACCACTTCCGCGCCCTGTTGCACGACGGTCTGGATGCGGGCGGTGCGCGTGCGGATTTTTTCCGGGTCACCCACGTTGTCCTCGATGATCTGCGCGGAGCCTTTGATGATGGAGAGAATGTTGTTGAAATCATGCGCGATGCCGGCGGCGAGCGTGCCGAGCGCGTTCATCTTCTGGCTGTGAAATAATTCCCGGTTGGCCAGTTCGAGCTGGCCGGTGCGTTCGGCGACCAGTCGTTCAACTGCGGAATAACTGTGTTGCAGACGACGGTGGCGGTTCAACGCGAGCGCGCCGAAAAACAATGAAACCAGCAGTGCCATTCCCAGCACGACGACGAGGCGCGATTCGCGATACCACGGCACGACGACGTTGAACTCCAGTTCGGCGGGCGAGATTTCCACGTTGCCGTTGTGGTCAAGCGCGCGCACTTGAAAGACGTGGCGGCCGAGGCTCATGCCGGGGAGGGCGACGATAGTTTCCGGCTGGAACGCAGACCATTCGTGTTCGTCGAGCCGCCAGGAGAACAGCAAAAAATCCGGCAGTGTCTGATCCCATTTGTCGCGGCCACGAAAGTGCAGGGTGATGATGGCGTCCTCCTGAATTTTCGCGTGAGCGAACTCGGTGGATAAAATTTCCACCTGCGGCGCGTCGGTGTCGGCATCCGGCTCAAAGCGGCTCCAGCCATTCGTCGTTTGGGCGAAGACGATGCCGAGTTCGTCTTCCGCCACGGCAATAATTTCGCCAGCGGGCAGGCCGTCGCCGAAGCCGTTCACGATCCACGCGCCGCGCGTGTAGTGCAGCAGGCCGTGGGCGGTGGCGACCCAGAGCGTGCCGTCGCGCGCGGCGAGCAGGGCGCGGACTTGCTCCAGCCCGGCGCGCGTGGCGAGCCAGTTGCGGCCGTCGAATTGCCAGATGCTTTCCGGTGTGGCGCACCAGACGCGGCCATCGGGCGTTTCGGCAAACGCGACGGGCGCTTCGGGGCCGAGCTGATTCGTGGAGACGAACACGCTCCACTGGCCGCGATGCCGCCGCGCGACGCGGTTGCCGCCGCCGAGCCAGACATCGTTGGCGCGGGTGGTGAAAGAAATTTTCCAATCGGCGACGGCGGCAATTTCTGGCGGTGTGGAAAAATTATTTTTGGCGGGAGAAATTTCCGGCGGCGCGGCGGCCGGCTGCCAGATTTTTTCCGGCGACGGGCCGGCCACAGACGCAACGGCGGCGAGGAGCAGGGCGGGCAGCAGGACGATGGCGCGCAAGTTCATCGGCGGCGAGTATTTCATCCGCGCCCCGAAGTGTGCAACCAAAAGCACAGGTGTGCGGCGAGACGCACAGTGGGCAACGCGGCGGTTGCCAAATAGGATGGAGGCGGATTGATGAAAAGAAGTTTTGGAAAATTTTATGACGGTGGAGCGCGGACAGCCTTCACGTTGATTGAACTGCTGGTGGTCATTGCCATCATTGCGATTTTGGCGGCGATGCTGATGCCTGCGTTGTCCACGGCCAAGGCGAAAGCGAAGGCCACCGGCTGCGTCAGCAACTTGCGCCAACTCGCGCTCGGCTGGCGGATGTATGCGGATGACAACGGTGGCAAGCTCGCGACGAATTTGCCGCAGCCAACCGGCACACCGGCGTGGGTGCTGGGCGAATTTGGCGGCGTGGTGCAAGTCACCAACGTGGCGAACATCAAGCAGGGGCTGCTTTTTTCCTACGTCCTGAACCCCGCCGTTTATCATTGTCCGTCCGACACGACGGGGTCGAACGGTTTGCCGAACACAAGTCCGTTGAGCTACGCGATGAATGGTTGGATGGGCAGCCGCACGATGACGCAGTCGCCTTATGCCGCGTCCACGAGTTCCGCGTATCGGACGTTTGTGCGCGAGTCAGAGATCGCGGCCAATGGCGCGACGTCGCGGCTGTGGGTCATTTCCGATGAGGAATTCAGCACGCTCAACGACGGCTGGTTTCTGGTGACGATGGATGACGCGCGGCCCTTTGCCAGTTTTCCGGGCTTCCGCCATCAACGCGGTGGCGGGGTGAATTTTGCGGATGGCCACGCGCAAATTTTCAAACTGCGCGACCCGACGACCGTGCTAGGCAAGCAAATCAGCCTGACCAATCCCGATTGGCTGCTGTGGAAACAGATGACCACCGAGCGTTAAAAAAATTCCCAGCCAAATCATAAAATGAAAACCATATCCTGCATCACCAAACCTAC
>JBEEMY010000496.1:0-2657 GCA_041192415.1 Verrucomicrobiota bacterium
ACAACTGCGGTTTGGCCGCGATGAAATCCTTCATCATCTGGATGCACTCCGCGTTGTTCAGCACATCCACTTTCACGCCGGACTGGCGCAGATGTTCCTCGTCGCCCATGAACGTGACGTTCTCGCCAACGACGACGTGCGGAATCTTGTAGAGCTTGATCGCGCCCGAACACATCGGACACGGCGACAGCGTCGTGTAGATCGTGCAGCGCTCATAAACCTTGGCTGGCAGACGACCGGCGTTTTCGAGCGCGTTCATCTCGCCGTGATGGATCACGCTGCCGTGCTGCACGCGCTGGTTGTGGCCGCGCCCGATGATCTTGCCATCGCACACGAGCACCGAGCCGATGGGAATGCCACCCGCCGCCAGTCCTTTTTTCGCCTCATCAATCGCCGCTTGTAAAAATGGATCCATAAAAATTAAAAATGACTCGGCTTGCGCTGGAGGAATTTCCCGTGGCCGTGTTTGCCGACGAATTTTCCATCGCGCACCGCGACTTGGCCGCGCACGGTGACGACGCTCGGGCGGCCTTCGATTCTCCAGCCTTCAAACGCGCTGTAATCCAGATTCATGTGCTGCGTCTTCACGGAGATTTTGCCGCGATAGTTCGGGTCATAGACCACGAGGTCGGCGTCCGCGCCGGGTTGGATCGTGCCTTTGCGCGGGAACAGGTCGAAGGTCTTCGCGACCTGCGTGCTGGCGACGTTCACGAACGTGTGCAGGTCAATCTTCCCCGCCTTCACGCCGTAGGTGTAGAGCAGGTTGATGCGTTCTTCGAGCGACGGAATGCCGTTGGGAATCTTGGTGAAATCATTTTTGCCCATCTGCTTCTGGGTCTTGAAGTCGAACGGCGCGTGGTCGGTGGCGACGGTTTGCACGAGGCCGTCGCGCAGGCCGTTCCAGAGAATTTCCTGATTCCGCTTGTCGCGCAGCGGCGGCGACATGACATATTTCGCGCCCTCAAACTTCGGTTTCTCGGCGTAGGTTTTGTCGAGCGTGAGATACTGGATGAGCGTCTCGACGGCGACGCGCACGCCGCGTTGGCGCGCGGCGATGGCCTGGTCGAGCGCTTCCTTGCAACTTAGGTGAACGATGTAAGTCGCCGCACCCGTGAGTTCGGCAAACGTCATCAAGTGATGCACGCCCTCGGCTTCGACTTGGACCGGGCGGCTGGGCTCATGAAATCCTGGACCGGTCTTGCCCGCAGCAATCAATTCCTTGCAGCGCTCGCTGACGAGCGTTTCGTTCTCACAATGCGCGGTGACGATGACGCCGAGTTCCTTCGCCAGCTTGAGCGCGCGATAAAGCTCCGTGTCGTCCACGCCGAACGCGCCTTTGTAAGCGAGGAACACCTTGAACGAGCTGATGCCACGCTTCACGATTTCGCGGAGCTGCTTCTCGGAGTTGTCATCAAACTTCGTCACACCCATGTGAAACGTGAAGTCGCACGCGGATTTGCCGACGGCCTGCTTCATCCACAACTCGAAGCTCGCGAGTGCATCATCCTTGCGCGCCGGACAGCACATCTCGATCAGCGTGGTCGTGCCACCAACTAGCGCAGCCTCGCTGCCGGTGATGTAATCATCCTTCGCCATCGTGCCCATGAACGGCAAATAAATATGAACGTGCGGATCAATGAAACCGGGGAAAATAAACTTACCTTTCGCATCAATCACTTCCGCGCCTTTCGGCGGCGCGATGTTGCGGTCAATGCGCGTGATGGTTTCATTGTCGCACAGAATGTCGGCCACATAGCGTTCGCTGGCCGTCACGATTTCGCCGTTCTTAATCAGTAGTGACATAAAAATTTAGCCACAGATAAACACAGATGACCACAAATGGGAAAAATTGATTTTCATTTTATCTGTGTTCATCTGTGCCCATCTGTGGCTGCAAATCACTTCTTTTCCGTATGCCAGATGTCGCCTTCGCCGTAGCTAAACCAGCGGCTCGTCGTCACTTTTTGCTGCGTGAAGAACTGCACGCCTTCGCGGCCTTGCATGTGCAGGTCGCCGAAGAAGGATTCATCCCAGCCGTTGAACGGGAACCACGCCATCGAGGCGGGCACGCCGATATTGATGCCGATCATGCCAGCTTTGGCGCTGTGCTTGAACTCGCGCGCCGCCTTACCGCTGCGCGTGAAGATGGAAGCGCCGTTGCCATATATGGATTTGTTTGCCAGTTCGATGGCCGCCCCCAGATCTTCCATGTGCATCACGTTTAGCACCGGGCCAAAAATTTCTTCCTTGGCCACGGTGGTGCCGCTCTGGACATGGTCGAGAATGGTTGCACCAACGTAAAATCCGTTCGGTGCCTCGCTGACTTTCACACCGCGACCGTCTGCGAGGACTTTCGCGCCCTGCTGCTCGCCGATGCTGATCAATTCCTGCACGCGGTCGCGATGTTGGCGGGAGATGACGGCGCCCATGTCCGGCTGTGCCTCGCGATCGGTCGGGCCAACCCTGATCCGTTTCGTGGCTTCAACCAGTGTGGGCAAAACCAATTTCTCCGCCGCACCAACGACGACAGCCGTGGAGCCAGCCATGCAACGTTCACCCGCGCAGCCGAACGCCGCTTCGATGACACCGCGAGTAGAATTTTCCACGTCGGCGTCGGGCATGATGATGACGTAGTTCTTTGCGCCGCCATTGGATTG
>JBEEMY010000497.1:0-2651 GCA_041192415.1 Verrucomicrobiota bacterium
AAAGAAAACTGCCAGTGCCAGCACACACATGAAAACCCACGGCACAAATTGCGGTTGCATTGCCACCGCAGCGGCGGGAAGAACGGCCAACGGAAACCAGTCGAGCCATTTTTTTTGCGACGGAATCCGGCAACTGCCATTGAGGCAATTCCGATTCGCGGCAATCCAGCGATAAACCGCGTGAAATAAAATCATCGCGCCCGGAATTTGCGCCACAGCAAACAGCGGCCACGCCCACCAGATGCGCTGGCCGATTTGCACCAGCGCGTCCGCGCCGCCGTAAATCCGTCCGTCCGCCGTCAGCAGTTTCATTTCGGTCAACGGCTTGTCCGGGTTCAAACCAATCTGCTGCCTCACCCACGGCGTTTGCAACGGAGCAAGATTGAAATGATGACGCCGCAGCATCGGCGCGAAACGCGCCACCGCACCGGTGCAGAGCGAACACTCGCCGTCGTAAAGCACCCAGCCTTGCGCCGCTTCTGTTGTCCGCTCTGTGATGGTTGCATTCACAAAAAATTCAAATCATTTGCCGATGCCCAACAGCTTCTGAATTTTCCCGCCGAGCTTCACAAACTTCGTGAATGCGCTCGTCGGCCAGTTATGAATCTGGCCATACCATTCGTTGGTCGTTTCAAAAAATCCGGCCAGGTCGCGGAGGCGTTGCTCGGCGTATTCGCCGGTATCAGAATCTTTGTCAGCCTTTTCGATGCACTCGCGCAGCATCGCCAGCGTCGGGTCAATCTCGCGCTTCTTCCGCTCATCCAGCACGATGCGGAACGTTTCCCACACGTCCGGCAGCGCCTCGAAATGGTCGCGCTTGTCGCCCATCACATGGACGAGCTTCACGATGCGCCAACCCTGCAATTCCTTGAGGCTGTTGCTGACGTTGGAACGCGCCACATCCAGCGTGTCGCTGATCTCCTCGGCGTTGAGCGGTTTCGGCGTGATGTAGAGCAGCGCGTGAATTTGCGCGACGGTGCGGTTGATGCCCCACTTCGTCCCCATCTCGCCCCAATGCAAGATGAACTTCTGTTCGACTGGACTTAGTTTATTCATAATTCTTTAATTTCTGTCACAACAGAAATTACAGAACTAAAGGAATACGGTCAAGGGGATTTTTGAGGAGCTTGAACCGGGTCAGGTCGCCGACTTGATCAACGCCAGTTGCGGTGCCATCGCGTTGGTCAGCGGATTGATGGTGAATTCATCCTTCTCCAACCGCCAGAGCCAGCCCTCGATGAGTTGCTGCACGGCGGTGAGGTTCAATTTTTCGTGCGGCGAGGAATACTTTTCCAAGTTTGCCTGCGCGAGTTTGAAGAGCGCGGCGGAGGGACGCAGCCGATTCTTTTGCAAATGCACAAACGCGCCCGCAAGCTGGATGAGTCCCTTGTAAAAATCGCCGTTCACGCCCTTGCGGTCCGGAATCCAGAGGTCTTCGAGGATGTCGTGCGCCTCGTAAAACTTCTGCTGGTTGAACAGCGCGAAGTAACCGGCGTAACGCGGGTCAACCCCATCAACGCTGTCGGCGGCGAAAGTTTTGGCGAGTTCGGCGATACGCTCGTGCTTGTTCACGAAAAAATTTTAGCAGCGCGCGATGAAAACTAAAGCCCCGTCCACAACGGACGATAACTCATTCAAGAACCGGGTGCGCACCCGGCAATGAGGTTTGGTTGGGCATGGTTGGGTTCAGTGGTTCAACGGCGCGGCTGGTTACCGCGCCGTTGTTTTTTAGCTTACTGTGGTAGGGACGCTGCGCGGCGGCGTCCCTGCCCGGAGCGAAGCGGAGGGCGGAACGAATGTGGTAAAGATATGTTGCTCGCCCATTTAGTTCCGTCGCCTGACGCTGCGCGCGGCGACGGGGACGGCGCAGCGCGCCATCCCTACCACCCGCTTCCATGATTGCTTCCCGCCGCTGGTTGGACAAAATTCCGCGATGACCGCCCGTTTTTTACTCCCCGCCATTCTGCTGCTGGCTTTGAGCGGCACAGTCCAGATCCGCGCCGCCGTGTTCCGGGAGTTTTACGTTTCCCCTGCTGGTGATGATGCCAATCCCGGCACAAAAACCAGGCCGTTCCAGACCTTGACCCACGCCCGCGACACGATCCGCACACTCAATCACGACGCCAACGGCGACATCATCGTGAACCTGCGCGGCGGAAATTATCCCGTCACTGCGCCGATGGAATTCACAGCGGCGGATTCGGGGCACAATGGTTTCAAAATCATTTACCGCGCTTACAAAAAAGAAATTCCCATCATCAGCGGCGGCGTGGTGGTGACGAACTGGACTTTGGATCGCGGCGGCATCTACAAAGCCACGCTGAACTGGGACGGAAAGTTGCGCAGCCTCTACGTCAACGGCGCGCGGACAGCCATGACGCAGAAAGAATTCACCGGGCACGGTGCGTGGGGTGAATTCACTGTCACCGGAAACGAGCCGTGGGCGGAGACGTCGGGGAAAACTTTGGATGGCATCCGATTCAATTCAGCCGAAGTTCCCGCGCTCATCAATCCGTCCGATGTGGAATTGTTGCAGCATCGCGTCTGGAATTATCTCGTGCTGTGTGCGCGTGACGTGACGGTGGAAGGCAGCAACGCCGTTGTGAAGTTGCAGCAACCCTACGGTGCGATTGCCGCGACGATGGCGTGGG
>JBEEMY010000498.1:0-2650 GCA_041192415.1 Verrucomicrobiota bacterium
GAGCTCGCCGCGTTGCTGATGTGCGTGCCACCAGCCAGCGGCAGGGATTCAACGATGGGCTCACCGGACCAGGACGCCATCGCGATGGCTGAATCGCTGACTCCTTGCGGATCCACCCCGCGCAGGCTGATCGACTGCTCGGTCGGCGTGACCGGTGCACGTTCGGCTGTGGGCCATTGGGCTACCGGAAGGATGAACCCGGTGGCCACCACCGCAAGGGTGGTGCACCAGATCATGGGTCGGCGAGGGTTGACTCCAGTCACCATCGTCGATCCCCTCTGGCCGAAAGCGGGCATACCGCCACCGTGCCACGGCGGTCGGCGAAGATTCATCATCACACGCCACATGCGTCACACTCGACACATCTGGCCCTAACGAGGGAACCAGTCGGGTCAACACGCCGTCCTAGCGACGCTAACTCCAAGCTGGCGACTTACGATGTTCCGCACCCCCATTAGACCGAAGGAATTCATGCCCCGCTCCTCTCGCCGCCGCTGGAAAAAATCCATGACCGATTCCTGCAAACCGATCCGCTGTTGCCGGTGGAATTGCTTCCGCGATGGCGTCGCTGGCTGAACACGCCGCTCCGTTTTCTGACGACGGGTTTCACCACCTCACTTGCCGCGTGGCTCGGTTCGCTGCCGCTTACGGCATATTATTTTCACATCTTCAACCCAGTCTCACTGCTGGCGAACGTCGTCATCGTGCCGCTTTCCAGCCTCGCGCTCATGGCCAACCTCGGCGGCATTCTTTGCGGCAACTTGCTCCCGTGGCTCACCGAGCTTTTCAATAACGCCGCGTGGCTCTTCATGTATCTCATGGTCTGGTTCAGCGAGGCTTTCACAAAAATTCCCGGCGGGTGGGTCAACATCCCCGCGCCGTCGCTCGCCGTCATCGCAATTTATTTTGCGCTGCTCATCGGCATCACCAGCGGCTGGCTGTTCGCGGAATCGCGACGGAAATTTTCCATCATCATCCTGCTCCTACTAGTCATCGTCGGCATCTGGCGCTGGCAAAGTTCTCGCAATCAAATTGAACTCACCGTCCTGCCGCTCAACGGTGGCCACGCCGTTTTCGTAGATGCCGATGGACGGCAAAGCGACTGGCTCATCAACTGCGGCAATGAAAACGCCGTGCAGTTCACGCTCAAAGATTTTCTCCGCGCGCAAGGCGTGAATAAAATTCCGCGACTCGTCCTGACCGAAGCCGCCGTCCGCAACTGCGGCGGCGCGAAGCCGCTCGATGGAATTTTTGGCGTGGGCGAACTGTGGACAAGCGATGTGAAATTCCGCTCTGCGGTTTATCGTGAAACCGTGGCGGCATTTGAAAAATCTTCGCGTCACAAAGTTCTAAACTTTGGCGACACCACCGGCGCATGGCAGGTCTTGTTTCCGCTGACGAACACGCTTGCCAAAGCCGACGACCAGCCGCTTGTCCTGCGCGGGAATTTTCGCGGCACAAAAATTCTCCTCCTCTCCGACTTGAGCCGGGCCAGCCAGAGCGAACTCCTCAACCACGGCGATGATTTACACGCCGACATCGTCGTTGCCGGACTGCCGAACGCAGGCGAGCCGCTGTGCGATGCGTTGATTGAGGCGATTCAGCCGCGCGTCATCGTGATCGCCGATTCCGAATATCCCGCCACGCGCCGGGCGACGCGAGCTTTGAAACAACGGCTGGAGCAGAAGAAGATTCCCGTGATTTACACCCGTGATTCAGGCGCGGTGAAAATTGTGGCGGATAAATCTGGGTGGAAGTTAACCACGATGGACGGGCTGAAGTTTAATTCTCCGTAGCAGCGGACGTGAGTCCGCTCATTCTTTTCCTCCGGCGTGAAAGTTAGAGCCGACTCACGTCGGCTGCTACAAATTTTTGGAAAGCGCCACTGAAACATACCGCGCCTGCGGGATGATGAATTTCTTCACCTCCACGGAAACGGACTGGGGTTTGAATTCGGTTAGCACCGTGTCCGCGATGTCGGCGGCGAGTTTTTCAATCAGCTTCCACTCACGGCCTTCGCCGAATTTTAGCAGGCGTTGCGTGACGGCGTAATAATCAATCGTGTCCGCGATACCATCCGACTTCGCGGCGGCGGTGAAATCAGATTCCAACTCGACAGTAAGCAGCAAACGCTGCGGCTGCGCGCGTTCCGCGTCCGGCACGCCAACGCGGTAAAACACTTCGAGGTCAACGATGGAGATTTTGGAATTCATTTCGTATCAACTTCCGATTTCTTAAGTTTGCAAGCCAGTCGCGAGGAGCAATAACTCAAAACAATAGTAACAAAACCTACCACTGCGTTATATTTCACCAAAAACTGATCGAATTCAGTTCGCCGAGGAATCGTAATCATCAACGGTAGGGTTCCAAAAACCAGAACTAGGCCGCCGACCAACAATAAAACAACTCCCATTATCTCAAAAAATAACCGCTTGGATTTCCGCAATCGAAGCTCTGTTGTCTGTTGGCACATATTCTACGATTTGAACTTGGCTGATTCCATCACCGCCTCCAGCAAAATTTTCGTCGGCTTGTTCAGCTTGAGCTTTTTGGCGTCGGCGATTTTCAGCCAGCGGAATTCCTGCGCCTCGTGATTCAGCTTTACGTCCGCCTTGCCGGTGACGCGACAGGTGTAGTTCAGCAAAACAAA
>JBEEMY010000499.1:0-2649 GCA_041192415.1 Verrucomicrobiota bacterium
CGGCGAAACAAACGCCGCTCCCACGCGAGATGCCGCTCGATCACCGGCCACATTTTTCGCGCGTAATCCAAATCACCCGTCCACAGCAGATGGCGGAAGAACGCGTCCACGGCCACGAGATTCATGTCGTAATGCGTTTTCGTCAGGTCGCCGTTGGAATGCAGCGCCGTTTCGTTGCGCGCGAGATTTGAAATTTCCTCGGGTGCCGGAATGATTTCGGGAATGGCGTTGGTATTTTGTCCGCGCGCGTAACCGGCGAAGTGTGCTGCCGTGCGCTCGTGCCAGCCGAGTTCATCGCCCGAGTAAGGCCCGCGCCAGCCGAGCAGACGTGTGCGCCACGCGACCGCTCCGTGCATAAAACTTTGCTGCGGCAGATCCCACACGGCGTTCGCCGCGACGTTCAGCGCGGCGGCGGCGGCATTGACGAACAGATCCGGCGTCTCCACCACGACGCGTTCTGCGAGTGCGCGCCGCTGTTCCTCGGCTTGCGCGAACAGCTCCGGCAACTGTTCGGCGGCGATTGGTTTCGCGTTATCCGTGAGGTGTTGCAGCGCGAGATAAACCGGCTCCGTGACTGGCATGGCAATGCGGCCGGTCACAAGCGGAGCGCCCGGCTGGCTGAACGATTGATTTGTTTGCGCGGCGAAAAGTTTTTCCGGTTGCGCCCACAAGTTTGCATCGCCCACTGCGAGTTCTGTCCAAGCGGACGCCACGCCAGCAATCAATCCGCCTTTGCCGCGCAGCGTGAAGGTATTCGTTCGCAGGGAAATTTCACTCCCGGCGCATTGCTCCGGCGCGAGCTGGAAAAATGTTCCGACCGGCTCGCGTTCGCAGCCGATGTCGCCGCTGCGTTGCCCCTTCATCCCATTCGCCCCGCCGAAGGCCCAGACCAGTTCGATGAGCATCCATGCGGAATTCACTTCCGCGCGGACGATGACGCCCCGGCCCGCGCTCAACGGCAGCAGCGTCAGCCGCAATTCCCGGTTGTCCATCAGCACCGCATCCTTGATGTCATACACCATCGCGCCGGGACGATAATGCGCCACGATTTTATCCGCGTCATTCAGCCACTTCACGCCGAGCGGCGTCTTGAGGCCGAGCCGCAGGTTGCCGCCGCGACCCGGCAGGTAGAGCGAGAACTCCGGTTTATCCCCGGCGTCCACGCGAAAGGAATTGTTCGGACCGTAAAGCGGACGGTTGAAAAATTCTGCGCCGTTCGTGATGACAAAATCCGTGCCGACCGGCGTGTAGCGCAGCGGGCGTTCGAGGTGGTTCGTGAGAAAAACTTGGGAAAGATTTTGCAACCGCTCCGGTGGTTCCTGCGCACCGAGAGAGCCGGCCAACGGCAGGAGCAGCCACGCGGCGACGCGGAGAAGATGCTGAAATGACATGGCCGCAGCTTGAACCCAATCGGGCGACGTTCCAATTTTTTATTTTGGGGGCGGTTGGCTCCGGCGACGACTGGTTAGGTGGCATGGCTGCCTTGATGAAATACTCCGTCGCGTAGCCGCATCATCCCATGCTACCGCTTCTGACCGTGAGAATGACCAGAACAATGGCCCCCGCGAATATCAGCAATACGAACGTGGATGCGATGACGGCAATCTTAGCACCTGTCTGCTTCCATCTTGGAATACCAAAAAACAGGCCTGCCAGTGCGGCGACAAACAGGACCCCGACAATGAGGGTGAAAAGCGGAAAACCAAAGAGCCGAAGTGTATCGTGGTCGTAGGTGATCATAACGTTGTGCTGGTGGTTCGACTGGTTTACTCGTGTCTCGTTCAATTCCGTTTTGGCAGGAATGCTCGCTGCCGCCTAACGAAAAAAGCTGAGCCACCGCCGACTCGCGATGTGAACCGCGACAGCGGAACGGCGATGACCAACGGCGGTTGGCTCCGGCGACTTGTTAGGCCCCTTGGATTCAAGTTGGCAGTGCGACAGAATTGGCTGGTGAAATATCATCAATTAAGCACGGAGGAGCGGTATGAGTTGGCGGCGCTGCGCCGGCAGAATCTGGGAATGGCGAAGCTGGCGGAACATCTTGGGCGGCATCGTAGCACGTTGTATCGGGAGGTGAAGCGGAATCAGTCCGCGCATGATGGGCGGTATCGGGCCAACCAGGCGGTGGAGAAAGCGAGTGGCCGCGCGCACCGATCGCGGCGGAACTGGCTTTATGGGCCGAGAGAGTTTGCGCCGGTTGAAAGCCTGATTCGCCAGCGTTTTAGTCCCGAACAAATTGTGGGCCGACGCCAGCTTGAGGGGCAAGCCGTGATGAGCCACGAGACGATTTACCGTTGGATTTGGCAGGACAAACGGTGCGGCGGAACCTTGTGGAAAAGCCTGCGAGGAGCCAGAAAGCAGCGCCGGAAACGGTATGGCCAATATGACAGCCGTGGACGACTGGCAGGCAAAAGACCCATTGAACAAAGGCCTGCGGTGGTGGCGAAGCGAGGTCGGATCGGCGATTGGGAGATTGATACGGTGCATGGTCACGGCAAGGCGTGTGTGGTGACGATAGTGGAACGGAAAACTGGGCTTTTAAGGATGGGGCCGATTCACCGCGCCACCAAGGAAATGACGTTGGATCGGACGGTGAAGCTGCTGTGGGCGGAACGTGACCGGGTCAAGACGATCACGGCGGATAATGGC
>JBEEMY010000500.1:0-2642 GCA_041192415.1 Verrucomicrobiota bacterium
GTCGGCTTCCTCTCGCGCGGAGAAAACTTTTTTGAAAACCGCTATTCCACCTCGAATTCATTGGCATCCATCACGCGCACCGACTTGGAAAGATTTCACCACCAGCAATTCATCCCGCGCAACTTTGTCATCGGCGTGAGCGGCGATTTTGACCGTGACGACATGATCGCCCGGCTGGAAAATCTGTTCGCCCCGCCCGCCAACGGCATGGCCTCACTGCATAAACCTGAAACGATCCCGACGGATTTTGTCTTCGCCGCGCCCGGCGTTTATCTCGTCAATAAACCCGAAGTGGATCAAGGCCGCGTGACGATGATGCTGCCCGGTATCAAGCGCGAGAACCCCGATTACTTCGCGTGCCTCGTGATGAATCACATCCTCGGTGGCGGTGGATTTAGCTCGCGCCTCATGGGCCGCGTGCGCTCGGATGAAGGCCTCGCTTACTCCGTCGGCTCACGTTTTCCCGGCGGCGTTTATTATCCCGGCATCACCAGCATCAGCTTTCAATCCAAGTCGCGCACCGTCGCCTACGCCGCGCAAATTTGTGTAGAAGAACTGAAACGCATCGCCGCCGAACCCGTCACCGACAAGGAAATGAACATCGCCATCAAATCCTACATCAACACCTTCCCGCAAAAGTTCGCCACCAAATCCGCCGTGGCCGACCAGTTCGCCGCCGATGAATTCACCGGCCGCCGCGCCACCGACCCGGAGTTCTGGAAAAATTTCCGCGACAAAATTCAAGCCGTCACCAAGGCCGATGTGCAACGCGTCGCCGCGAAATACCTGACGGCTGACAAGCTCGTCGTGCTCGTCGTGGGCAATAAAGATGAAATTCTCCTCGGCCATCCGAACCATCCCGCAAAGCTCACCGAGTTGCTCGGCGGCAAGTTCACCGAACTCCCCTTGCGCGATCCGCTGACGATGCTGCCGGTGAAGTGATTTTACAGGCCGCAAAAAATGTCCTGTCTCCAAGAGGTCTTGGACTGCGGCAGCCCTCTGCCGCTCTTTGTTCCGCATGGCTCGCGATGTAAAAGCGGCAGAGGACTGCCGCAGTCCAAGACGCTACGCGCGGCGCGGAAACCTTTCTCGCCGCTGGCCGCGTCCATTTCGCCGAGACACTGGGAGCGTTTCTCCCTCTCCTTGGGGAGAGGGCCGGGGTGAGGGAGGTCTCAAACCAAAATTAGAAACCAGCCGCACATTTTTGGATTTGAAAAAGGTTTCCGAAAAAGAAGCTGGTGCGTCCGGCGGGAATCGAACCCACGACAACCTGCTTAGAAGGCAGATGCTCTATCCAACTGAGCTACGGACGCAGCCACGCCAGATTAGACCCATGCCCCTATCCGCGCAAGCATCCCGCCCTGCTACCGTCCGGCCTGCTAGGGCGGTTTTCCCACCAGTTTCCACGCCGGAGGCGTCCGCACCCGCCGCTGACCGGCTAAATCCTGCGCCATTTCGGCGAAAAGTTGCGGCATTTCGACGCCGACCCGCGATTTTTCGACGCCGAAATTCCATTTTTCGCGATGGTAAAATGACATTACGCCGCCGAAATTTCGCGCGTCCGTCGCGGAATGCCGGATTTAGCGCGCGCGATTTCATTTCTACGCGCCGAAATGCCGTAACTTTTTCACCTCCCGCCGCAGAAAACCGCCCCTCTGCCGCACGTTTGGGCCGTTTTGCCGCGTTTTCGCTTCTTTCCGAAGCACGCGGATGCCAACTCCCGGCTGGACAAGCCGGAAGCCGGGATTTATGGTCGCCGCCAGTGAACGGGTTGAACCTCCAAACTGCCAACGCACCAGCCGCCACTCGGTGGTGGCTCGGCTTTCTGCGTTAGAACACACTGCGCGCACCATGACACTTTCACCCGAAGTTGTTGGAAGAATTCAGGCCGTCGAAGCTAAGCTCGTAGAGCTTGACCCAATTCTGCATAACTTCTGCACGCGTAACGGTTTTACTTTTAGCAGTCAGATTGGTGTCTGGCCTCGTCGCATAGCAAACGCACGCGAGGAGATTGATCGCTCACTAGGTTTGGTTATGGATTTGACGGTTCCAGAAGTCATGGAGCGCGGATTCTATCCCGATATGCCGTGGTCTTTGCGTGCGAACGCATCAGTAATGCTACCTCCGCCTGAAATGGGCAGAATATTAAGTGAGGACGTTTTCCACGGTTTACCGTTCTCGCAGTTAGCCACAGTTCTTGCAACACGGCTTGAGGATGGATTGGTGATATTGCGAAAAATTTCGCGCGAAGATGTTATTCGTAAAGGGCAGATTCACGGACGCGGAGCCTAGCAAGTTGACTAATTCAACCGTCGTTAGCACGTTTCCCATTGGCCACTGTCCGCCTTCCCCATCCTTCCGCGCTAAAACTTAAACGTGAAGCACGCGTCCAGTGAGCCGAACACGTCGTTGCCGCGCTGGCCGCGAAATTGCCGGCTGCGCGTGACGTGCGCGTAGCGGATCTCAAAATACCGGCAGGGTTGCACGGCGCAGCCCCACGTCAGGTCGTCCACCCAGTTGAACTTGTCCACGCGCGGCCCGTCGCGGAAGGAATTCCCGTCGAGCGTGATGTCGTGCGCCACATACCGCCCGTCCGCGCTGGCAAACAGGTAGATGGAGGAATGCCGGGTGGTGAAGCGTCC
>JBEEMY010000501.1:0-3089 GCA_041192415.1 Verrucomicrobiota bacterium
CGTGGCCTGCTCGATGAAGGCGGTGGCGTAAGCAGCCTGTTGCAGCTTGGCCATGTCCTGACGGATGACCCCGTGCGTCTGATGCAATTTCACTTCACGGAGATTGTGCAGTTCAGAACTGCGGCTGCGGCTGAATGAAAAATCAGCGGTGTAAAATAAATCCAGTTTTCCCGCAAACGGTGACTTGGAACGGCGCGCGCCTTTCGCAACGGTTGCCACGCGTCCCAAATCCGGGGTCAGCCAGTTGACGATGAGGCTGGTTTCAGTGAGCAGACGCGTCCGCAAAATGATTCCATGGGCGGACTCAATCATTTTTTTACGCCCGGCAGTTCCGGCGCGATCGCGCCGAGGCTGACGATGTATTTCACACCTTCAGCCACGCTCATGTCGAGCTTGGTGACTTTGTCCGCAGACACGAGGATGAGGAAACCGGAAGTCGGATTTGGCGTGGTGGGAATAAAAACGCTGACGAGTTTTTCGCCCGTCTTGAGATTGGCTTCAGCGTTGTCGTCGCTGGTGAGAAAGCCGACGGAGTAGACGCCCTCGCGGGGAAATTCCACGAGAATGAATTCTTGTTGCCGGAGAACGCGTCGTTGACCTGCTTGATGGCGCCGTAAAATTTATTCAGCACCGGCACATGCATCATCACCCGGTCGAGCCATTCGATGATGCGTTTTCCGATGTAGTAGCGCGCGAGCAAGCCGACGCCGGAGATGAGCGCGACCGCGAGCAGCAGCGCCAGCAGGCTCCAATACCAGAACATCGGGCCGGAATGGCCGTCCTGAAAAATTTCCTTGGGCGGTAGGACATATGGCAGGAAGAAGAGCAGGGTGTCCGTGAAGCTGGAAATGGTGCCGAAAATCCACTTCACCGCCGCAAGCGTCAGCAACGCGGGCAGCGTGACAGCGAGTCCGGTGAAGAAACTCGCGCGCCAGTTGGAAAAAATCGTCCTTCTCACGCCTTGAGTTTAGCGGTGCGTGAGAGTTGCGCGAGCGAAAATCGTTTTGCCAGTTGGCGAACGAGGCGGTTCTCCTCGCGCTTCATCTCGCGGCGGAGATGCGGCTTCAAATCATCGTAACCCAGCAGGTGCAGCACGCCGTGGACGATGTAGCGGACGACTTCCACCCGCCAGTTCGTGTTGAACTGCTTGGCTTGAAGAATCGCCTCGTCCACGCAGACGAAAAGTTCGCCGTGAAGGGTAGTGGCACAGGCGTCTCGCCTGTGAGTTGCATTTTTTGATTTCGGAACACACAGGCTAGAAGCCTGTGCCACTACTGCGCGATGATCAAACGTGATGACATCCGTCGAGCCTTCGTGTTGGAGAAACGTCTCGTTGATTAAGGTCATTTCCCGCGTGCCGACGAGGTTGATGCCGAGTTCCGCCTCCGTGATTTTCAATTCGCCAAACAACTCGCCGACAATTTCTTTCAGCACACGCGGGTTGATTTTTTTCTTCCGCTGGCGGTTAGCGATGACGAGGTTCATTCGGCGTCAGTGGACTTTGCGTGGCCACGATGTTCCTCGTAGGCCGTGATGATGCGTTGCACGAGCGGATGCCGCACGACGTCGCGTTTTGAAAATTCCATGATGGCGATGCCTTCGGTGTGCTTCAGCGCGCGGTGTGCTTCGACGAGGCCGGAATGTTTGTGCGATGGCAAATCAATCTGCGTCTCGTCGCCCGTGATGACGGCCTTGGAACCGTGGCCGAGCCGCGTGAGAAACATCAGCATCTGTTCCGTCGTGGAATTTTGCGCTTCATCCAGAATGATGAACGCAGCGTTTAGCGTGCGGCCTCGCATATAAGCCAGCGGCGCGATTTCAATCGTGCCGCGTTCCGTGAGCTTCACAATTTCCTCGGCGGGCATCATATCCTGCAAGGCGTCGTGCAGCGGACGCAGATACGGTGTGATTTTCTCCGTCAAGTCACCGGGCAAAAATCCGAGCGCCTCGCCCGCCTCAACTGCGGGGCGCGTCAGGATGATGCGCGAAACTTTTCCTTCGCGCAAAGCGGACAAGCCCATCGCTACCGCCAGATAAGTTTTCCCCGTTCCCGCCGGGCCGATGCCGAAAGTGATGTCGTGCTTGCGGATGGTATCGAGGTATTTTTTCTGGCCGACGGTCTTGGCGGTCACGCCGGGCCTCCGCTCGTGCGTCTGCACGCGGTCGCTGACCATTTCCTTCAACGTCGTCGCGCCGTCGTGCTTCACCACGTTCAACGCGTGGGTGAACTCGCGGTTCTTCACCGGCGAACCGGCTTTCAACAGGGATTCGAGCGAGGCGAAGAGTTGCTTGGCGCGTTCAAGGGCATTCGCCGCGCCGTCCAGCTTGATCCAGCCTTCGCGCGCGGTCGCCTTCACGCCGAGTTCGGTTTCGAGCAAGGCGAGGTTGCGCGGCTCGTGATTGAACAACTGCTGCGCGAACCGGGCGTTTTCAAAATGGAGGGTTTCAGTTGCCACAAATTTATTTAGCGCTTTTATAGAAGTAATGTTCGACAGCACTCCAACGAATGGACTGAACTGAATCGTCATCGGTCACAACGGAAAGAAATTCATCTCCGTTGTGAATATATGTCGTAAAAACTGCTCGGGTTTCCATTTTGGAACTTGCTAATGATGTCACAATCTCAACTTGAGCCATCTTTTTTCCGCGCAAACGCCAAAGACGAGGCACGGGGTGCTCGATTGAATGGATTTTACTTACAATTAAAAATACACCTTCATTTCGGAGTTTGCGGTCTGCCTGTATAGCCTCTTCAAGTAATTTAATGCCTGTGGACGAAGCCCCTGCAGACAAAACCGCCTCTGCTGCTCCTATTACAATAGATGCTCCCAGAACCCATTCGATTGAACCAATAGCACCGAGGCCAGTCGAAACACCCTGTAGCATCTTGGCGGCTTGCGCTTTTTTTGAGTTCAATGCCGCCAACAAATTTTCGTCGTAAAGGCAGATGGCCTTTATTTTTAATTCCGTGCCAGAATTTAGACGGATTTGCACATAGCTTCCATCATTGGTTGATGTCGAAACTGTTTCATCAATTGACGAAATGTCTGCGAAAGATTCTGGCAGTGAATCTTTGAAAAACAAATCTT
>JBEEMY010000502.1:0-2638 GCA_041192415.1 Verrucomicrobiota bacterium
AGTTGGAAAATATTTTCCTCAACGCCAACGAGCATCAGCGTGCCGATGCCTCGGTGGAAACGCGCGACGCGCGCTTTGTCGCTGCGACGCGGAAAAATTTTCCGCTCCACAAATACCACCGCCTCGCGCCGCTAATGCACGAACTGCGCGCGGTGAAATCGCAGCATGAAGTCGCCGCCATCAAAGCCGCGTGCGACTTGACCGGCAAAGGTTTTAGCCGCGTCTTGAAATTTCTCAAGCCGGGCGTGAATGAAACCGAAGTCGAGGCCGAGTTCGCGCACGAATTCATCCGGCACAAAGGGCAGTTTGCCTATCCGCCCATCATCGCGAGCGGCGCGAACAACAATATCCTGCACTACAACCAAAACGATCAACCGTGCCAAAAAGGTGATTTATTGCTGCTCGATGTCGCGGCGGGCTTGGGGAATTACATGAGCGACCTCACGCGCACGATTCCAGCGAGTGGAAAATTTTCCAAGCGGCAAAAACAAGTTTACAACGCCGTGCTGCGGATTTTCCGCGCGCAAGTCGCGGCGTGTGTGCCCGGCAAAACCACCAAAGATTTGCGTCTCGAGTGCGAGGAGCGCACGGCGAAAGAGTGCGTTGACCTCGGTCTACTGAAAATGTCCGAGATCAAAAAACAGAAGCCCGATGCGCCCGCCGTGAAAAAATATTTCATGCACGGCGTCTCGCATCCCATCGGCCTTGACGTGCATGACGTGACTTACAACCATTTCAAAATCCAGCCGGGCTGGGTGCTGACGGTGGAGCCGGCGATTTACATTCCGGCGGAAGGTTTTGGCGTGCGGATTGAGAACACCGTCCTCGTGACTGAAAACGGGCAGTTGGATTTGATGGCGAACATCCCGATTGAGGCGGATGAGATTGAAACCTTGATGAACCGCAGAAAATAATTTATGGGCAAACCTTTTTGGAGCGGCGTTTTTCCCGCCATCACCACGCAACTCAAACGCGACGGGTCGCTTGACCTTGACGCAACGGCGCAGCACGTTGAAGTCCTGATAAAATCCGGCGTGAATGGAATTGTTTTCCTCGGCTCGCTCGGCGAAAACCAGCCGTTGCTCGCAGCGGAAAAACGGCTCTTCATCGAGGCGATGATCAAAGCCGTCAATGGCCGCGTGAAAGTGTTGAGCGGCGTGGCCGAGAGCAGCACTGCCGAAGCGGGCCGCTACGCGCGCGATGTCGAACAGCTCGGCGCGGACGGCATCATGCTTATGCCTGCGATGCTCTACAAAGGCGATCCGCGCGAGACGATGGCGCATTTCCGCACCGTGGCGAAGGCGAGCGGTCTGCCGATCATGATTTACAATAACCCGTTGAGCTACGGCAACGACATCACGCCGGAGATGTTCGCGCAGTTGGCGGATGAAAAGAAATTTGTCGCGCTCAAGGAAAGTTCCGGCGACGTGCGCCGCATCACGGATTTGCACAACACCGTTGGCGATCGCTACGCGCTCTTCACCGGCGTGGACAACCTCGCGCTCGAGGCGAGCATCCTCGGCATTGATGGCTGGGTGGCGGGCAGCGGCAGCGCGTTTCCGGCGGAGAACCAATATTTCTGGGAGCTCACGCGGCGCGGTGAGTGGGACAAGGCGCGCGAAATCTACCGCTGGTTCACGCCGTTGCTGCATCTGGATGTCAGCACGAAGTTCGTGCAATACATCAAGCTTGCCGTGCAGGAAACCGGCCTTGGCAAAGAATTTGTCCGCGCCCCGCGCCTCACGCTCACCGGCGAGGAACGCAAGCGCGTCTTGAAAATCATCCATGACGGCATCAAGAGCCGCCCTAAAATTCCGAAGCGGAAATAATTTCAACCACGGACGGACACGGATAAACACGGATTTCAAACCACAGCCCGAAAATGAAAACCTTAAGCCGAGTCATCATCAGGGCGCCTCAACCCGGCGACTGCGATGAATTTATTACAGCGGCCCGGCGCAGCCGGAAACTGCATGGTGTTTGGATTCAACCCAAGGCAACAAACAAAACGGACTTCGTCAAATATCTCGCTCGTTTTTCGTCTGGTCGCCACTGTGGTTTTTTGGTGGTCGAACGGGCAACTGACGAAATCGTTGGCGTCATCAACATCAACGAAATTATCCGTGGCGCGTTTCAAAGCGGGTCTCTTGGCTACTACGCTTTTGAGCCGCACGCCGGCAAGGGTTTGATGCGCGAGGGAATGTTGCTCGTGGTGAAGCACGCCTTTGGCAAGCTGAAGCTGCATCGTCTTGAAGCCAACATCCAACCCGGCAACCATGCGTCCGTTGCGCTCGTGAAAAAGTGCGGGTTTGTTTGCGAAGGATTGGCGCGGCGACTTTTGAAAGTTCGCGGACGTTGGCGGGATCACGAGCGGTGGGCGTTGCTGGCAGAGCAGTAAATTTTTATCCGTGTTAAATCCGTGTCCATCCGTGGTTAAAAAATGAAAAAGAATTCAATCATTGATTCATGCTTCTTCGGCAAAGCGGCGCGGATGATTTTTATCGGCTTGTCCGTCTGGCTTGGCGTTGCTTGCCCGACGCAGGCGCAGGACGCGGATGCCAAGCTGGCGGAATTTTTCAAGACGCACTTGGAGGCGACATTCCAAGCGCAGCCAATGCAAGCCACCGCGCTGGGCGAT
>JBEEMY010000503.1:0-2636 GCA_041192415.1 Verrucomicrobiota bacterium
CATTGCCAGCACCAATCCAATCGCGGTCGTCCCCAGCAAAATCGCCGGACGCAGCCACGCGCGGCGGCGGCGCGGCAAGGATTTGACGACGCGCGCGGTGAAGCCGCCGTCTTCAACATAAGAATTTTGTTCGCGCAACAGTGCGTCAAGTGGATCGTTTTCTTCAGGCGGATTCATAAGGACAACCGTTGTTTTAATTTTTCTTTTCCCCTCAGCACATTGGTTTTCAGCGTGCCGAGCGGGCAATCCAAAACCTGCGCGGCCTCCTCGTGCGACAAACCGTTCTGGCAGCAGAGCACAATCGCCGCGCGCTCGTTTGGATTCAACCACCGCAGCGCTTCGTTCAAATCCAACCGCAAGTTGCTGCCGGCGGCGGCGGGCGGCGATTCCAATTCCGGCGGCGATTCCGCCAAGTCTTCCAGCGCCAGTTCTTTTCGCTGCCGCGCCACGCCGCGAAATTCGTTGAAGGCAATGCCGAACAGCCACGTTGAAAATTTTGCCGTGCCGCGAAACGTGTGCAGCTTCTGCCACGCCTTCAAAAAAGTTTCCTGCGCCAGATCGTCGGCCAGATGCGAATCCCCGCGCGTCATGCGCATCAGAAACGCGCGCACCGGGGATTGATGGCGCCGCACCAGTTCGCCGAACGCATGATGGTCTTCATGCAGCAAGACGCGGGCGATGAGGTCGGTGTCGGTGAAGGACACAGGTTTTGGTTTCGGCAATGGGTTGCGGTTTTCTTTTTCCGATCTCGCTGCCGATCAGCAATCGCCTCCCTTGCCGAGCTTCAAAAATCCGATCAACAAAAATGCCACGCCGATGAACAAGATAATCCACCCCGGTTTTCCGCAGAGCATGACCACGCCGATGCCAATGCCGGTCAAAATCAAACCCGACCGCAAATCTTTGTTCGATTGGTTGCCGGCGCCGCCAGCTTCGGTGCTGGAATGTTTGGACTTCAAACTGTTCACGAGTTCCGGCGTGATGGGCAAACCCTTGTCAATCATCCCGCGCAAAGTTTCATTCGCCATTTTGTGACGGCGATGGCGGGTGTAGGCGCAGATGATGACAATCGTCACCGGAATGGCAAAACTGGCGAATACCCAAGCCAGCGGGACGCAGTTATTGGCGACTTGGTTCCACATATAACGCGCCGCTGAAACGTCAGCGTGCTGATTTTTATCTTTCGACCGCTTCGGATGATCCGTTTCCGTGATGGCAGCAACCACGTTGGCAGCTTGCACGTTCGTGCCCGCAACGACTGGCGCCACTGCTCCACGGTCATCCACCGCATTGGTCTGCGCCTGCAGCGAGGCGATGGCGATGGTGAAAAAGAGAATGGCGGCGAATAATTTGGCGGATGCGTTTTTCATAGTCATTGATTTCATATTGAACGGTTCCTAGGTGAGATGCACGGAACAACCTTTTTAGATTCAATAATCTTTTCTTCAGTCTGACGGGAGCGTGATTCTGATGAACCACAGCCCAAAGCCTTGGAACTGGTTTTGGGGGAAAGCCTGCAACCAGGACGATTGATTTGAATCTGTGCGGGAGCTTTCGGCGACGGCCACTGTCTCACCTTCATCGCATCCGGCATGAAAAGATTACGCAGAAAAACTTTGTGGTGTAACTGTCGAGCGCGGGAAAACTCTTGCCATCCGTTCACCTAAAAGCGATTATCGTTTCGTTGTTTGACGAAATGACTCTATGCGCGACTTCATGGCCATCACCAAGGCACTGTCCGACCCCAACCGGGTGCGGATGCTCCTTGCCCTCCGGCGCGGCGAACTATGCGTGTGTCAGATCACAGAAATATTCGGCTTCGCGCCCTCCACCGTCTCCAAACATCTTTCCATTTTACATCGGGCGGGACTGATTCTTTCGCGCAAGTCCGAACGCTGGGTTTATTACCGTTTGCCCGACCCGTCTGCGCCCGTGGTTGTCCGCGAAGCCTTGGATTGGGTTCACAAATCGCTCGCCAAGTCGGCGGCAACCCACGCCGATGCGAAACAGTTAAAACGAATTTTGAAAACCGACCTCGCGGTGATTTGTCAGCGGCAAAAATGCTGAACCCATTTTGAATGATGAAACTGAATGAACTAAAAAACATTCTCGCGCAACATCCGTTGGCGGGAGTGCGCTTTCAACTGTCCAACGGTGAATTGGTTCCCGCGCACAGCCACGTCACCGAAGTGGCGCGCATTGACAAGCGTTTCATAGATTGCGGCGGCACGTTACGGACGGATTCGCTCTGCCGGTTGCAAACGTGGTTTGCCAACGACCTTGACCACCGGCTAACGGCGGGCAAGCTGGCCAAAATTTTCACCAAGACAGACGGCGTAGGTCTGACGGACGATCTCGACGTGGAGGTCGAACATGAAGTTGGTTTCATCACGCAATTTCCGCTCGCCGCCGCCACCGTCACGAATAACGAAATCATCTTTCATCTAACCGAACGGCATACAGCGTGCCTAGCGATGGATAAATGCCTGCCGCCCGCCCCTGCCCCGTCGGAATTCAGCCCGCTGAAATTTGATTTTGCCGAAACCAAACCCGCCACCAAATGTTGCGGCTGAAAACACTAAAAAATGAAACCCACCATCCTCATCCTCTGCACTGGTAACTCCTGCCGCAGCCAC
>JBEEMY010000504.1:0-2631 GCA_041192415.1 Verrucomicrobiota bacterium
TCGCGCAGGAACTCGGCACGGCGTTCCCCGTTTCGCCGAAGCGTTTGGACGAACAGTTCGCGCGGATTTGAAAATTTTCAGCGCCAGTGCCACCACGCCCAAAGTTCGGCGGCGAAGGGAATCAGGGCGAGGGCGTATTTGAATTGAAACGTCCGCTTCACGGTTTTGTGCCGGAAAATTTTCATGGCCAGCCAGCCGCCCGGCCAGCCGCCCAGCGCCGCGAGCAGCACGAGTTTTATTTCGGCAACGCGCGGTTTGGATTTTCCCGCGCACCATTTGTCCCAGCCAAAAGCGAGGAAGGTTGCGGAGTTGATGGCGGCCAGCCAGAGGAGGGCGATTGAATCTGCGGAGTGCATGAAGTTGGTTGCGGGAATTATTTCCCGACGCTGGCCTGCCATCCGTAGCTCGGAACTGACGCAGGAAGTTTGGTTGGCCTGCCTGCGCTGCGCTACGGCGCGGCATTTTTGCCTGATGGCAAAAATGGTGGAGGCGGCGGGAATTGAACCCGCGTCCCAAGTCAACCAACCAGCCGCGACTACATGCTTATCCCCGGTAATTTTTTCTGCTATGCGATGGCGCCGGAGCTCGAGTCGCACTGCCTAGTCCGCATGATAAGATCTCGGTTGCTGCCGCGCGGTCCCCGTCAGCAACCATGCCTGCTGTTTCGTTCGTTCACCGTAGCAGGTGTCCAGTGACAAACGTCGTGGCGTTAAGCCGCGAGGGCTAGTTCTTCGTTAGCTTTTTGGTTTTGATGCGAATGATTTACGAGGCCAACGCATCGTCCTCGGCATGCCGCCTCTGGCGTGTTCACATGGTCGAAACCAGTGCGCCCCCAACAATCCGGCACTGGCATCATCGGCGAATTAACTGGGCGGGTCAAATGAAGAATCAGTGTGCTTTCGTTTGCAACAGCGCATCCAGACAAGCTTTCACCTCTCGCCGCAATTGCTCCCGCTCTAGCGCATTCAGGCCGGGCGGGTCGAAGCGGTGGCGGTAGTGCAGGTGCAAAAGTTCTTGCAGCGGGGCGCGCAGTTCGGCGAGGGCGGGTTCGGCGAGGGCACGCTCCAGCCAGTCGGAAAAAGTTTCGCCGGGCTGACGCGGGATGCCGCGCGCAGCGAGTTTATTTTCGAGCTGATAAAATTCTGAATCCAATCCGGGCCAGATGACGGCGGCCGCATCTTTGTTTTCATCCGCCCCGCGTCGTTTTTTGCGGCGGCGGAAAATGATGTGATACAGCAGCACCAGCAGCACGGGAATGAGCGCCCAGAAAACGTATTGCTGAAAGTTCGCCTTGCCCCAGCGGAACTTGGCGATTTGAAAGCCGAGCCACGAGCGCAGGTTGGCGAACCATTCGCCAAACTCGGTGCGCTGGCTTTCGATGGCGACCCACGAGGGCGGGGTGGTGTCAAAATCTTCCCAGCAGTGCGTGGCCTCGTTCCACACCAGGCACCACGCGTGCGCATCGCGTTCGCGCACGACGTAGCCGGAGCCATGCGCTTCGTGGACGGAATAACCGACGGCGTAGCGCGCGGGAATCCCCATTTGCCGCAACATCAAAACCGTGGCGCTGGCAAAGTATTCGCAATGCCCGCTACGGCTGGTCGTCAAAAATTTCGTGAGCGGCGTGATGTCGGCGGTGGCTTTTTTGTCGAAGCCTTGCCAGGTGCTGTAGGTGAACTTGTCGAAGAAAAATTTTTCCAAGGCGAGCAGTTTCTGCTCGTGGCTGGCGGCGTTGGTGAAATCAATTTCCGCGAGCGCCGATTGCAGCGCGGGAATTTCATTCGTGGGCACGGTCAGGTCGTTGAGGTTGGTGGCCGCCAGAAACGGCGGGGAATCCAGCGTGGCTCCCGGCCCGTAGTGCGCGTCGAAAACCACGAGGCCGAGGCCGGCGGCGAGCACGGCGCCGCCCCGGTTCACGCCCAGCGTGAAGACCGGAAGTTTTTCCAGCCGACTACTGCCGCTTGGCAACGGGAGCAAGCCTTCCGGATCGTGCGTCTCGGCTGAATGTCCGTTCAGGTAGCAGGAAATGTTGATGGCATCGGCGTTCTTTTTTCCCGGCAGCAAGTTCCACGTCGAGCCGTCTGGCTCGGCGTAGAATGGTTCAAAATCTTTTCCGCCACCGGCGAACCACGTCATTTTTTGCGACGCGTAATTCCGGTAACTTGCCTCGCGCAGATACTCCGGCCGGTGGCCGACCTCGTGCGGCTCCAGCCAGATGACAATCCGCGCGGATAATTTCAACCGCCCGATGCGGCCCATGCTGGTCATGCTTTGCAACGGGTCGGTGCGCGAGCTGAATAATTTTGCCATCCACGCCGCGTTGAAATTTTGGATGCCGCGCTGCGCTAGATTCAGTCCGCCCATGCCGGAAAAGCCGAGGCCACAAACCACCAGCAACGCACCTGTCCACATCACGAGCGAAAACCGCGCTGGCCGCAGCGACCATAGCGCCCACGTCAGCATTACTTCATTGCCCCAAAAATAAATTTGCGAGCCGTCGTTCGCATGGATGCCCGCCGCAAAGACGCACACGATGAAGTAAGGCCACGCAATATTGACGAAACGTCCGGCGAACGCCTGGTCGCCTTTGCGCCGCCGCCAGCGCAACACGAGCGAAATCGCGGTGAGCGG
>JBEEMY010000505.1:0-2630 GCA_041192415.1 Verrucomicrobiota bacterium
GAAAGCCCGCCGCGCGAAAATCCATGATGTTGATAGCCACAGCGGGCGCACATTCCGTCGTGCCGTAACCTTCCAGCGGGCGAATGCCGAACTGTTCTTGAAACGCATCAGCGAGGCGTTCAGAAAGTTTTTCCGCGCCGGTCACGACGATTTGCAGGCTGCCAAAGTCCGCCGAGGAAATGCCCCGCATATAAAGTTGCAGAAACGTCGGCGTGGCAAGCAGCAGCGTGACGGCGTTCTCGCGCACGAGCGTGCCGATGGCGCGGGCATCCAGCGGGTTCGCGTGATAAACGACGCCCGCGCCAATCTCGCCCGGCAAACAGAGCGTGACAGTGAACCCGAACGAGTGAAAGAACGGCAGGATGCCAAGAAACCGGTCGCGATGCGTGAAGTTCAGGATGTGCCCGAACTGTTCAATGTTCGAGAGGATGTTGTAGTGCGAGAGCATCACGCCCTTCGGTTCGCCCGTGCTGCCGCTGGAAAAAATCACGGTGGCTAGGTCGTCGAGCGCGATTTCCTTTTCTTGCCCGGCAAAGATTTTGAGCAACGAATACGGCGCGAGCCGGGCGAAGACGAAAGCGGTGAGTTTCTCCAACGCCGTCGTATCGGCAGCGAGGTCTTCGAGGTAAATCAGTCCGCCCGGCGGTGTGAGTTTTATTTTCTCCAAAAATTTCCGCGAGGTGATGACGGTGGTGATGTCGCACTGCTGCACGCAACTGGCGATGGCGGATTCCGCGAGCGTGTAATTCAAATTCACCGGCACTTTGCCGCAGAGAAACGCGGCTTGATTCACCAGCGCACCCGGCACGCTCGGCGGCAGAAAAATTCCGACCATGTTCTGACCACGCCAAACTTTTTTCAAACGGCGCGCGAGGAAAACCGTTTTAACCAACGCCTCGCCGAAATTGATTTTGCCGCTCGCCGCGTCGGTCATGGCGAAACGTCCGGGATGGCGGCGCGCGTTGCGGACGAAGTTGCGCGGCATCGGTTCCATCTTATCGCGACGGAATTGCCACGCGTCGGCGATGAGTCCTTGCACAGCCTCGCGCAGCTCGACGTGCGTAGCGGTCGGCGGCATCGCCTTGCCGAAGCTCACGGTGACGGGATGCGGCAGGTGTTGCGGAAAACGGCGCACCATGCGGCCATGCTCAAAACTGGTCGGGCTACCGATGACGCCATCGAGCGAAATGGGAATGATGGGCGCGTCCACATCTTTCATAATGCGCTCAAAGCCGCGTTGGAATGGGAGCAGTTGCCCGATGCGCGTGATCTGACCCTCGGCAAAAATACAGACGACCTCGCTGTTGCGGATGGCATCGCTTGCGGCTTGCAGCGAATGAATCAACTCGCGCGGGCGTTGGTCGGACGAGACGGGAATCGCGCGGAGAATTTTTGCGAACGGTTTTATCCAGCGCTGCTCGTAAATGCCTTTGAACATCAGGAAGCGGATGGGCCGGTCAGTCGCGGCGATGAGCAACAACGCATCGGCGAAGGAAAGATGATTGCACACGAGCAGCGCACCGCCCTTCGCGGGAAAGTTGTCGCGCCCGACGATGCGGACTTTGTAAATCGTGTTCGTCACGCACCAGAGAACGAAACGCAGCAACGCGTCCGGCAGTAAAATCAAAACGTAAATCGCGCCCGCCAGCGTCAGCAGACCGTCCACGAGGAAAATTTGGCGCGGGGAGAATTGCAGTTGTTGCGCGAGCAGCCAGTGCGCGCCAGATGCAGCGAACACGCCGATGAACGACAGCAAATTCGCCGTGGCCTGCACTTGTCCTTTGTTTTCGCGCGCGGGTTTGTGTTGCAGCAACGCCGCGATGGGCACGATGAAAAATCCGCCTGTGAAGCCGAGCAGCGCGAGTAGCACATACGAAATCCCCAGGTCTGCGCCCGGCCAAGCGAGCAGCGACGAGAACAGCGCCAACCCGAACGCGCCGAGCGGCACGAGGCCGTATTCAATCTTGCCGCCGGACAGATAGCCCGCCGACACGCTGCCCAGTCCGATGCCGAGTGCGAGCGCGACGTTGAGCAAACCAATCTTCGTTTCCGTGACGTGCAGCACATCCGCGCCATAAAAAAATAAATTTAGCAGGAGCAACGCGCCGAAGAAGCTGAAGTAGGTGTTACCAATGACTGCGAGCCAGAGCGGACGGTCGCCGCGCATGGCGCGCAACTGCCGCCAGACTTCGAGCGGGAAGTTTGGATTGAATTGCTTCTGCGGATTTGCCGCTGGAATTTTTGTGATGTGCCGGCAGGCCATGAAACCGGCCACCGCCAGCGCGACGAGCACCAGCCCGGAAATCCATTGCCGCCCACGAAAAAATTCCGACATCAGCGCCGCCGCCACCGTGCCGAGGATGATGGCGACGAACGTGCCGAGTTCGAGGATGCCATTGCCCCAAGAAAGTTTCTGCTCGGGCAACAGTTCCGGCAGCGAACCGTATTTGCTCGGCCCAAAAAACGCGCTGTGTGTGCCCATCAGAAACACGCAGACGAGCAAAAGATTTTTATTCATCGTCCACAGTCCGGCGACGACGAGCGTCATGCGCCCGGCGAAGTAGACGACGAAAACCATGGCCGCCAGCAGTTCGTTGCGGGACAGATGCCCGTCGACGGCGACGACGACC
>JBEEMY010000506.1:0-2625 GCA_041192415.1 Verrucomicrobiota bacterium
AACAGAATTTTCAGAATTCAATTTGCGCTGTCATGCCTGTTTATGCTCACGACTTGATCGTTTTTCACTTCTACCCAAATAACTCGCATTTCACGAAAGCTGTTCGCGCCAGCGCGCCAGTTGCTTCGCAACTTCCTTCGTTCCCGGTGCGCCGGTGATGTTCCGTTTCGCCATCGCCGTTTTCAGATTGAACACGCCCAGCGCGTCGCGCCCGAATGTCGGGTTCACACCTTGCAGTTCCGCGAGCGTGAGTTGGTTTAGCGGCTTGCCGGTCTTTTCCGCCAGCGCCACCACCGCGCCCACGACGTGATGCGCGGGACGGAAGGCCATGCCTTTGCGCACGAGATAATCCGCGAGGTCGGTCGCCAACAGCGCGGGATCACCGGCGGCGGCGGCGCATGTGGCTTTGTTTACTTTGGTGTGGCGCAGCATCGCGGCGAGCAAGCGCGTGGTGGCGCGCACGGTGTCCACGGTGTCGAACAGCCGTTCCTTGTCCTCTTGCAGATCGCGGTTGTAAGTCATCGGCAAACCTTTTAGCAGCGTGAGCAACGCCATGAGATTGCCCACGACGCGGCCAGTCTTGCCGCGAGCGAGTTCGGCGATGTCGGGATTTTTCTTCTGGGGCATGAGCGACGAGCCAGTGGTGTAGGCATCAGCGATCTTGATGAAATTAAATTCCGCACCCGCCCAGAGAATCACATCTTCCGCGAGCCGCGAGAAATGCACGGCGAGCAACGCGGCGGCGGCGCAAAATTCAATCATGAAATCGCGGTCGCTCACGGCGTCCATGGAATTCTGCGTGAGTTGCACCTGCCCGCCGTCGTTCACGAAGCCGAGCAGCTTGGCGACGAGTTCGCGCTTGAGCGGCAAGGTCGAACCCGCGATCGCGCCGCTGCCGAGCGGGCAGACGTTCACGCGCGAATGACAATCCCACAGACGTTCGCAATCGCGTTCCAACATCTCGACATAAGCGAGCAAGTGATGCGCGAAATAAACCGGCTGCGCGCGCTGCATGTGCGTGTAGCCGGGAATGATGACCTCGGAATTCTGTTCACCGAACACGACGAGGGCGCGTTGCAGGTCAGCAATTTCCTTGAGCAACGCGGTGATTTCATCGCGCAGCCACAGCCGCACGTCGAGCGCGACCTGGTCGTTGCGGGAACGGGCGGTGTGCAACTTCGCGCCCGCCGGAACGCGCTTGGTCAGCTCGGCCTCAATGTTCATGTGCACGTCTTCGAGTTCGGCTTGCCACGAAAATTTTCCGGCCTTGATTTCTTTGCCGATGGCATCGAGGCCGCGCACGATGGCGGTGCACTCTTTTTTGGTGAGCACGCCGATGGCGCGGAGCATTTCGGCGTGCGCCATGGAGCCGAGGATGTCGTGCCGCCACAGCCGCCAGTCGAAGGAAATGGACTCGGTGAATTGGGCGACATCAGCAGCGGGGCCGGAGGCGAAACGGCCACTGCGGGAGACGGGAGATTTTTTGCTCATAATTATTGGCTAATTAAAACCACAGATGGGCGCAGATGCACACAGAATTTTCAAGGCGGCGCAGGCACGCCTTGCGCCCTACGACAAAAAGCTGGTTGCCCGCGCGGCAAAGATGTGAAATGTTTGCGCCGCCACGCCATGAGTGAATTCAAATACGCCTGCCCCGTCTGCGGCCAGCACATGATGTGCGATGCCTCGCAGGGCGGCGCGGTCATGGAGTGCCCCACTTGCTTCCAAAAAATTGTCGCGCCGCAAGCGCCGGCGCCCGATTCAAAATTCATCCTCACCGGCAGCAAGTTCACCGAGAAAAAAATTTCCCAGACGCTCATCAACGCCACCGCGCCAGCCGCCGTGCCGGAAAAAAGTTTTCCGCTGGCCATCGTCCTCGTGCTGGTGCTCGTGGCGGCGGCGGGCGCGGGCGTGTTTGCGTTTCGTGGAAAAATTTTCAAATCGTCCGGCAGTGCGCAGACGAATGAGGTGTCCGTGGCTAACGGCGAATCATCAACCAAATCAACGAAACCAGAGAAGGTTGCTGTGGTTGCGCCGCCCGCGAACGACGCGAACTGGACGCTGTCGCTCGGCACAAACACGATTGCCGACACGACGGCGGCGGGGCGGATTCACGGTCAGGATTTCATCGTGGAGCGCGCAACCTTTCGCGACGGCTCGCTGATGCTGCGCGCGGGCACGAAGGGCGCAGTGGAATTTGCCGCGTTCGTGAATTTCGCCGGGGCGCAGCCGGAATCGCTGGCTGGCAAGACCATCAACGTGATGTCGGATGCGGAACGGGCGGCGCGCGTGCAGTTGCGCTGGAAAGACGCGGCGGACGAAGTGCAGCGGAAGGAATTCACCAACGGCTACGCGATGCGACTGGAGTTCGGCGCGCTGGCGAACAACCATTTGCCGGGCAAAATTTATCTTTGCACGCCGGATACGGAAAAAAGTTATCTGCTGGGCAGCTTCAACGCCGACGCACGCAAGCCCAAGCCGAAAGCGCCGAAGAAGTAATTTTCAACCGCGAACCACGCGAAATCCGCGAACAAACTTTTGATGGTTTCTGTTCGGGTATTTGCGTGGTTCGCGGTTTGTATTTTTTATGATCATCGAACTCGTCAACACCGGCAGCGAACTGAT
>JBEEMY010000507.1:0-2625 GCA_041192415.1 Verrucomicrobiota bacterium
CCGCGTCCAGTAGCTGAACGGGCCGCCGGTGAAATTCGGATTATCCAGAATGGTGTCGAAGCCGCGCGCCGTGCCATCGGTGGCGTTGTCATCGCCGGATGCGTAGAGGAAAGAAAATTTGAAGCGCGCCCAGTCGCGGTCGTAGGAAAGTTCCAGCGCCGCCATCTGCGCGTTGATGTCCACGGCGTGACCGGCGAGGCCGTTGAAATCATCGCGCCCGATCGCCTGATAAAATTGGTGCGAGATGTTGAAACGGCCGATGTGACCGTCGCCGCCCCAGCCCAAATACGCCACGTTCACATCGTGCGGGCGCACCGTGCCGATGGGCGCGGGACGAACGAGATTTCCGGCTTCGTCATAATGCGTGCCGCCGTGGTCAAAATTTCCGACAACGCTGAACTCCGTCGTGTAGCCCGGCCAAATAAAATCCTGCCGATACACATTCGCGACGACGACTTCCTGATTGCGCGCGTCGAACGTGTTCAACTCCGAGTAAGTATCTTTCTCGCGCATCGAGAACACCGCGAGGTTGTATTGGTAAAGATTGTTCGCGTAGTTACCGAACAAGCGCACGCCGAGGTTCACGTCGTTGAACAGAAACCCACGAAAGTCCGCGTTGAACGGCTGGTTACCCGCGCGCACGGAAACGAAATCGTAGTTGTCCGACAAGTCCCGCAAGTGCAGCTCGACGAATACCTGTTGCAGCGCGAAGAAATCTTTCGTGCGTTCCGTGTGCCGCGTCGCGCGGAAACTGCCCGCCGGGCCGACGTTGCCGTTGAGCAAGTCATCAATGTCGTCCGGGTTTTGCACGCCGCCGTTGTTGGGCGGCGGTGAATTATTGTTGCCGTAGATCGAACCGCGCGGGTCAGGCGAAACCACGCCGGATTCTTCGGCGGAGAGATAATTCACGTTGTAAACCGGCTCCAGCTTGATCGCCCAGTCCACGGGACGGAAAACCGTTTCGCCTTTGAATAGGTTCAGTTCGAACGCGAGATTATTCTGGATGCTCAACGCCTCGCTCTGGCCATAAAATTCATACGCGCCCGGCACGACCGCACTCACGCCGCTCGCGGTCGGCACACGCTTGAATTCCGTGACCGTGTTCGCCGACGCGGTGAGGTCGAGGAAAATATCCTGCCCGATGATCGGCACGTCGCCCTTCAACAGGCTTCGCTGATACGGATACCACAAAAAAGTGTCCGGCGACTCGAACGGCGACTCGATGCTGCCGCTCGTGTAACGCTTCCACGGCGAAAACCCGATGCGCCAACGGTCGGGAACCGCCTTCGTATTTTTCGGAGCCGCGAACTGCCGCAGCGTCGGCGTCACGCGCCACTCTTTGTCCACGCGCAGTTCGCGCCGCACGTTTTTGCGCGGCAACTTCTGGTCAGCAGGCAACGGCTCGTTTTCCAAACCGCGCTGGGGCGTTTCCGATTCCGCCGGCACGATTTCGCTCAACCGCGAATTTTCACGCGGCAAATCCATGCCCGCTGGGATTGGCGCTGGCGTGAATTGCGGCGGCGCGACCGGCTCATTGAACAGCGCGGCGGGCGCATCCATCGTCGCCTTGATGCTCGCGCCGGGGTCGGGATTGAACTGCGGCTGCGTGAGCGAGTTGGTGACGATGATGACGTTGTGCGTCCAACGAAACTCTGTCGGTGGCGGCTCCGGCAATTGCACTGGATTCGGGTCGGGACTGAAGTTCTCCGGCGACGCCGGCGGCGGGTTCGTGCTGACGACTTGATTCGGTTTCACCGCGTCATCGGCGAAGCCCGACACGGATGCGCCCGTGACCAATCCGGCCACGATGAGCCGTTGGAAAAATTTTGATTCCGCCGTTGGTCTGGGCTGACGCATCCGCCCCCAATGAGAAATTGTTTGTTTTCGGAAAGCAAGCGTTTAGGCTCGCGTCGTCGTGGAACAAATTCCTAAAAACTTCCGACAACGCCGAGGTGGTGGTGTTTTTCGCGCTGCGAAAAACTCGTCGCCGAGCGCAGCGTCAGGCGACGAAATCGCGCGGGTGAATGTAGCCGCTTCCCAATGCCTGCTTCGCAGGCAGACAAAGTCGCAGCGCGACATTGTCCACCATCAGCGGTTTATTCTGGCCCTTGTTTTGCTTTTCGCCCTGCTCGTTGCGCAGGTTGAGGCCGCGCAACTCACGCTGACCGATGTGCAGGATGTCATTCGTGGGGATGGGTTTGCCGCCGACGCGGTAGACCTCGACGGCATCAAACGCGGCGATGTAGAAGGCGACTGCCTCGCGCCCGCGCCGCACAGACAACTGCGGCAGCAACGCCATCTACACCTTGCAAGGGGCGTTGTATCTGAGCAATGCGCCCCAGACTATCGTGTGGTCCAACCTCGCTGGGTCAAGTCCCTACACCAACGGAATTCCGACCAACCGCGTGCCGGTGGCCTTTGGCTCCCGGTTCTACCGTTTGATCAAGCCATAAGACGAATTACCAGTCGGTTGACGCGGGGCCGGACGAAAGTCCGGCCTCTTTTTTTACGTGAGTGAGGCTCTGCGTGAGCCTCGCTCATCTTGCGTGAATCTCACACCATCTGGCGCTTGCGGTCTGTGAAAACACCCCTGAAATGGCTGTCTTTCACGCTGGCACCGCGCTG
>JBEEMY010000508.1:0-2624 GCA_041192415.1 Verrucomicrobiota bacterium
GAAGTAAAAATAAATCATAAACCTTCTTATAAATAAAAAAACAAAACCTATTATAAAAAACCAAAATTTAACATACATTTCAAAGACAAATGTTATATACGATAGAAAAATTAACAGCATAGAAGTGAATATTTTCAATGACAAGTAAACGAGCAAGCTTTAAATTAATTAATATTATCAACTATATTAGTTCTTTATTTAAAACTAATTAATTTAGGGGGTATTATGAATAATATAAACATTTGAAAATAAATTTGAAATGAAATTCATATTCGTAACTGGCGGTGTGGTGAGTTCGCTCGGCAAAGGTTTGACCGCTGCCGCGCTCGGCACGCTGCTCGAAAATCGCGGCCTCAAGGTCGCGCTGCAAAAGTTCGACCCGTATCTCAACGTGGATCCCGGCACGATGTCGCCGTATCAGCACGGCGAGGTTTATGTGCTCGACGACGGTGCGGAAACCGACCTCGACCTCGGCCACTACGAACGTTTCACCAGCACCAAGCTCTCGCGGATGAACAATCTGACGAGCGGCCAGGTGTATCAGAAGGTGTTGAACAACGAGCGCGAAGGTGTTTATCTCGGCAAGACGGTGCAGGTGATTCCGCACGTCACCGACGAAATCAAACGCCGCATCCATCTGCTCGCCGCGACGAGCAAGGCGGATGTCATCATCACCGAAATCGGCGGCACCACCGGCGACATTGAGGGCCTGCCGTTCCTCGAAGCCATCCGCGAATTTGCGCTCGAAGCCGGCATCGGCAACACCTGTTTCATCCACGTCACCTACGTTCCGTTCATCAAGGCAGCGGGCGAACTCAAGACCAAGCCCACGCAACAGAGCGTCGCCAAGTTGCGCGAAATCGGCATTGTGCCGAACATCATCGTCGCCCGTTGCGAGAAGCCGCTGGACAAAGAATTGCGCCAGAAAATTTCCATGTTCTGCAACGTCCCGCTCGAAGCCGTCATCGAGGCCAAGGACGTAGACCACAGTATTTACGAAATGCCGCTGATGTTGCAGCGCGAGCGCATGGACGAACTGGTCTGCCGCATTTTGCATCTCACCACGCCCGCAGCGGACATGAAGCCTTGGCAGGAAGTCATCCGCAAACTCATCGCGCCGCAGCATCGCGTGCGCGTCGGTGTCGTCGGCAAATACATCGGCTTGCAGGACGCTTACAAATCCGTTTATGAATCGCTCATCCACGGTGGCATCGGCAACGACTGCGGCGTGGAGTTGGTGCAGATTGACGCAGAGGAGATTGAGAAATTTGGCGCGGACAAAATGCTGAACGGCCTCGGCGGCATCTGCGTGCCGGGCGGTTTCGGCGAACGCGGCATCGAAGGAAAAATTCTCGCGGCGAAATATGCGCGTGAAAATAAAATCCCCTACCTTGGCCTCTGCTTGGGAATGCAGATCGCCACGATTGAATTTGCCCGCAACGTTTTGAAATTGGAGAAAGCGCACTCCACCGAGTTCGACGAAAACACGCCTCACCCCGTCATCGCCTTGCTCGACGCGCAACGCAAAGTCACCAAGAAAGGCGGCACTATGCGCCTCGGCTCACAGCCGTGTCAGTTGGTGGTCGGTTCGAAGGCGGGACAACTCTACGGCTCGTTCGTCATCCACGAGCGCCATCGCCATCGCTACGAGTTCAACAACAACTATCGCGAAAAATTTGAAAAGGCCGGATTCATTTTCAGCGGCACGTCGCCCGATGGCAAGCTCGTCGAGGTCATCGAACTGAAAGACCATCCGTTTTTCATCGCGAGCCAATTCCACCCGGAATTTTTGAGCAAGCCGCACCAGCCGCATCCGTTGTTCAAGGGATTCATCGCCGCCGCGCACCAGCACATCCACCACAAGCCGCTCTAGCGGGAAGGATGAAGGTAGAATGAAGAAGGATGAAACGCCGGATTACGCTGCGGCCATCCAATTTCTCTACGGCCTGCAAATGTTCGGCGCGAACTTCGGGCTGGAGACGCCGCGCAAACTCGCCGCGCTCACGGGCAATCCGCAGGAAAAACTTCGCTTCATCCATGTCGCTGGCACGAACGGCAAAGGCTCGACGTGTGCATTGCTGGAAAGCATTTATCGCGCGGCTGGATTGCGCGTCGGGCTGTTCACCTCGCCGCATCTCGTTTCGTTTCGCGAACGGATTCAGGTTAACCGACAATTGATTTCTGAAACGGATGTCGCGCGACTGGCAGCTGAATTGCAGGTATCGCTCAAGGAATTTCCCACCAAAGAACACCCGACGATGTTTGAAGTCGTGACGGTGATGGCGTTGAAATATTTCACCGAGCAGAAGTGTGACCTCGTCATTTGGGAAACTGGTCTGGGTGGACGGCTAGACGCTACGAACATTGTCACGCCACTCGTAAGCGTCATCACCAACATCGCGCTGGATCACACGCAATGGCTGGGCGATACGCTGGAAAAAATTGCGGCGGAAAAGGCGGGGATCATCAAGTCCCGCGTGCCGGTCATGACGGCGGAAGACAAACCGGAGGCGCTGGACGTGATCGAGAAAACGGCGCGGGGAAATAATGCACCGCTCACGAAAGTAAATTCAGAATTCAGAATTCAGAATTCAGAATTGCCGCTGCTTGGCGAACATCAAAAA
>JBEEMY010000509.1:0-2619 GCA_041192415.1 Verrucomicrobiota bacterium
GCCGTCGGGCAGAAAAATTTTTCCATCCTTCACGCTGGCACGTTCGATAAGCGCCTCGGCGGTGATGACATCGTAATCATATCCAGCGCCAACCCTCGCCGGGTCGGTGCGCTTGTGCTGCGTGAAATTCGGGACGTGGTCGCCGTAGAAATACAAAACGTCGGCGGAAAAATTTCCCTGCTGGAGCATCCACTGGCAGCGGTCAATGTAACTGAAGAACGGCGTGGATTTCTCCCACCACGTCACCTTCGGGTTGAGATGCGTGCCGGCGAAATACTGCTGACCGGGAATTCCCGTTTCATCCGGCGAGCAGACGAACGCGTGCCAGACGAGCAGATTCAAGCCTTCGCACAGCGCCTTGTCGAACGCGGGTTTTAGATTGTCCCAAAGATGTTCCTGCCAGTGCGGTCCGATGGTGGTGAAGCCTTCGGCGAGCACAAGCTTGTGGCCGTAAGTGTGCGCGGCGCTTGCGGGCTGCTTAACAAAGAAACGATTCGCGTCGCCCACGCGATGCGTCCATGACCACGCCCAGAACTCGCTCATCGGCGCGTCATCCATGCCGAGGCAGCGTTGCGCGTCAATCGGCACGGCGTGCGGCCCGCCGCTTTCGGGATGGATGCCGATGCCGTGCGCGTGCGCCTGATCGCGAAAAAGTTTGTAGTGATTATCAATCGCCAGATCACCGAGCGTCTGGCGGTAGTCAAAAAGAAAACGGTCGCTCGCCTCGCGCGAGTTCACGATGCGCCCCGCCAGCACCGGTAGCCACGGCAACAGATCGTAGCCGCGACGTTTCTGAAATTCTTCGCGCAAGGTTGGCGTCCAGTTCGCCAGTTCAATTTCCCAACTGTCCGTGTGCAGATACTTCAAGGTCTTTCCCGCGAGCGGCCCGGCATCTTGAATCAGTGGCTCGACAATCTTGTTCCAGTAATTTTGAAATGCCGTCGCACTGTAAACATCAATCGAATAGCCCTGCCAGCCTTCGCTGCTCGTCGAGACGAACGAGTGATCGCCGATGGTGTAGCCGAAACGGAGAACCTGCCAATCACCGGCGGGAACTTCCCAGCGCAACTCGCCATCGGCGGAAATTTTTTCGGCGAGGTCAATCACCTCCGCCGCATCGGCATCCTGTTCGCCCGGCGTGGCGGAAATTTCGGCGAACAGCGGCGAGGAATCCGGCGCGGAGAACGGCTGGAGAGATTCTTGCAATGCCTTCTGCTTCCAGTTCTTCAGCGGCGCGGGCGCGGGAGAGTTTTTCACGCGGTAGGCGATGATGGCGGTGTCGCGGTAAAATTGATCGCGCGCTTTTGGTGCGGGCAACTTCACCTCGACATTCGTGCCGCCGGAAATTTTTAATTTCGACCAGACATATTTTTTACCCGCGTCAGCCTGCGAAACCACCGGGCCGCCGAGATTCCAGCCGCTCTGGATGTTCAGGCTGATCTCCAATCCGAGCCGATTGGCCTCGCGTAGAGTGTGTTTGTAAAGCTCGCGCCACTCCGCCGAAAAAAAATCCGGGCCGTGTGGCACGGTGGCGTTGCCGCCTTGCGAAGCGCCGTTCGCATCGCAGAGGAGCGCGCCGCCAAAACCTTTCGCCTTCATCTGTTCGAGGTCGCGCGTGATGGCGGCTTTGGTGACGTTGCCGTTGAGCCACCACCAGTAAGCGCGAAGCCGGGCCTCATTGGGCGGATTTTCCCAGCCGGATTCCAGCGTGGGCGCGGCCTGGATAAAAAATTGGCTGGCGAGCAGCAGGGCGAGAACGAGCAGAGTTTTTCTTATGGGCGACATGGGCAAGGCAAAAAGTTAATCGCGGTGGCGGCGGTTGGAAATCCCTCATTCACGGGATGCTGCCACGCTAGTGCCGCTGCGTGATTTTCAATTTCACCACGCGCGGGCCGTCGAGTTCTTCCACGCGCAGTTCAAACTGCCCATGCGTGAACGCATCGCCGGGCTTGGGAAAGCCGCCGAGCTTTTCTGTCATCCAGCCGCTCGCCGTCGCCACGCTTTCATCGTGTTCCACCGTGCCGATGATTTTCTCCAGCTCGTGCAGCGGCAACGTGCCGGAAATTTCCCAGACGTTCTCGCTCTTGCGGATGAACTGCGTGGCCTCGGCGTCGAACTCGTCCTGAATCTGACCGACGACGGCCTCGATGACATTCTCCAACGTGACGATGCCCACCGTGCCGCCGAATTCATCCACGACGAACGCGAAGTGCGATTTCTTTTCCAAAAATCGTTGCAACAATTTTTCCAGCGGCGCAGTTTCCGGCACGCAGATCAACGGGCGCGAAACGGACAACAAATCTGCGGCTGTCCGCGCCTTGTCGCGCAGAGCGTAAAGATCTTTGATATGAACGACGCTTTGCGCCTTGTCCGGATCGCCGTCGGTGCAGATGGGGAAACGCGAGTAGCGCGTGCGCTCCGCAATTTCGATGCACTCCGCCGTCGTCGCATCCGCGGCGAACAGCGCGATTTCATTGCGCGGGCGCATGACCTCGCGCGCGGTGCGGTTGCGGAGGTCGAGCGCGTTGAGAATCAAATTGCGCCGGTCGGTCGAGCCTTGCGCCGCCGACAGCACCATGCGCAATTCTTCTTCCGAATGGCCACCGTGAATTTCATCCG
>JBEEMY010000510.1:0-2616 GCA_041192415.1 Verrucomicrobiota bacterium
CGCGCGAGCAGAAAATTTCTACCATCGCGCTGGCGCATCACGCAGACGATCAGGTGGAGCTTTTCTTTCTCCGCCTGCTGCGCGGCGCGGGCGGCGAAGGTTTGGCGGGGATGAAGTGGCGTTCGCCCTCGCCCGCTGATGGAAATTTTTTGCTCGTGCGTCCGCTGCTGGGCTGCACGAAAGCCGAGTTGCTGGCGTTCGCGGACACGGGCAAAATTCCATTCCGCGAGGATGCTACAAATTTTTCGACGGACTTCCGTCGCAACCGCATCCGTCACGAACTGCTGCCGCTGCTTCGCAAAAATTACCAGCAAGCCGTGGATGAAATTATTTTGCGGCTTATGAACATTGTCGGCGCAGAAGCAGAGGCGGTCAGTGAGACCGCCAGACAATGGAGAGAAAATACGGGAAAGCGGCCAGCGGGAATTGCCAAGCAACCAGAGTTCGCCGTGTTGCCGCTGGCAGTGCAGCGGAAGGTTTTGCAACAGCAGTTGGGCGCGTGGTCTGATTTTAAGTTGATCGAACAGCTCCGCGAGACGCCGGGCAAATTCGTGGACGTTCATACCAACTTATCCGTCGCGCGGGATGCGGCGGGAAAAGTTTCTTTCCGGAATCATCCGGCGGGCAAATTCAATCCCGCCGAACTGGAACAGGATTTGTCCGGCAAAATTGGCATCATTGATTTTGGTGGTGGGTTTTTTCCGTGGCGTGTGGATTTTGCAAAAAATATTCCCCGGCATCCTTCAGGTTTCACTGCCAGAAATGCTAAACTGCACCGCGAGGTTGAATTCTTCGACGCAGACAAGGTTGGCGTGAAAATTATTCTGCGCCACTGGCGGGCGGGCGACCGGTTCCAACCCATCGGCATGAAGTCGGCGGTGAAGTTGCAGGACTTATTTGTGAACGCCAAGATTCCCGCTGCGCGCCGTCGCGAACTGGTGTTGGCGGCAACGGCCACGGGCGAAATCTTCTGGGTGGAGGGACTGCGGATTGGTGAAAATTTCAAGCTGACGGCGGCGACGCGGCGGCGGTTGACGTGGAACTGGAAGAAAATCGCCGGTTAATTCGCTTTACAGGCTGCGCGTAAAAAATTATTCTCCCGCCTCATTTAATTTATGGAAGCGAAGACAAAAACCATTGAATCATTCAAGCTGCACACCAAGGACACCGGTTCTGCGGACGTGCAAGTCGCCCTCCTCACCGAGCGCATTAACCATTTGACCGAACACTTGCAGACCAACAAGAAAGATCACAGCTCACGCCGTGGCTTGCTCTTGATGGTCAGCCAACGCCGCCGCCTGCTGGATTATCTGGCCGACACCGACGTGAGCCGTTATCAAACGGTCACGAAGAAGCTCAAGCTGCGCAAGTAAGTTTAGTCGTATTTTAATTTACGGAAGGCGCGGCTTTTTCACGAGGCCCGCCTTTCGTTTTTGGATTCCCGTCGGGCCGCGCGAACCTTCGGACTCCTCCAACCAAAAAAGCTCGCGTAGAAAATTCCGCCGTTCCCGGGAAATTTCATTCAGCTCCGAAAAAGTTTCATCGTTTCGGGGTTCACTGAAGTTCCTCTGGGGTGCGGCGGGTCAAAAAAGTTATGTCACATAAGATTACCGCCGCCATCGGCGACAAGCACCTCACCATTGAATCCGGCAAGCTGGCCAAACAGGCCGACGGTTCTGTAACCGTCCAGATGGGTGAAACCATCGTCCTCGTCGCCGCCGTCGCCGCGACGAAAGCCAAAGACGGCCAAGACTTCTTCCCGCTCACCGTTGACTACCGCGAAAAAGCCGCTGCGGCTGGCAAATTCCCCGGTGGTTACTTCAAGCGCGAAGGCCGTCCGACGGAAAAAGAAATTCTCACCTGCCGTCTCACCGACCGCCCGATCCGTCCGCTCTTTCCGAAGGGCTGGTATAACGAAGTGCAGGTCCAGACCGTGCTCTTGAGCGCGGATGGCGAGAACGATCCCGATATTTTGAGCATCGTCGGCGCGAGCGCGGCGTTGATGGTTTCCGACATTCCGTGGGCTGGCCCGCTCGGTGCCGCGCGCATCGGTCGCGTCGGTGGCAAGTTCATCGCCAACCCCACGCACGCCGAACAGGCGGACAGCGATCTCGACCTCGTCTATGTCGGCAACGAAAAAGACATCGTCATGTATGAAGGCGCGGCCAAGGAAATCTCCGAAGCCGACTTCAACGCGGCGTTGGTGTTCGCGCAGGAAGCCATCCAGCCGATGATTCAAGCGCAGAAGGAACTCGTCGCGAAACTTGGTAAGAAGAAACGCGAAATCACTCTCAAGATCGTCCCCGACGAAATCCTCGCCGATGCGAAGGCGCTCGCTGGCGACCGTTTTGTTCCCGCGTTGCTGCTGCCCGGCAAGCTCAACCGCGAAGGTGCTTGCAACGCCATCAAGAACGAAGTCGGCGCGAAGCTCGTCGAAAAATACGGCGCGGAAAAAGTCACGCCGTTCGTCATCAACGACGCGTTCTACTACATCCAGAAAGAAGCCGTCCGCAAATTGATTCTCGAATCCGGCAAGCGCCTCGACGGTCGCGCGTTTGACACGGTTCGTCCGATCACCAGCGAAGTCGGCGTGCTGCCGCGCTCGCATGGTTCCGC
>JBEEMY010000511.1:0-2609 GCA_041192415.1 Verrucomicrobiota bacterium
AAGGCTGGCAATACTGTCAGCAAGGAAGTAGCAGATCAGACAGAACAGGCTTTAAGTGATACGCAATCGTATAATTCCGGCCTATCAATGCCAGATAATGTTAAGAAGTTTGTTATCGAACGTCAGTACGTAGAGCTAAGCAGGTCTTATGTTCAATAATATAAGATATGACTTGAGCGATCTTGCTATTTACTCAGGTGTAGGATATGTGGAACTTGCAGAACAAGCGGTAGAGTTCGCGCCGCCCGATTTTTCTTGATTTTGAAAACGTCCGCCGCTGCCTGCTAATGCCCGGCAGCGCGGAGATCGCGGACTGCCATGCCTTGAGCAATACCACAACGGCGTGGAAAACTGAATTTTGCTCGCTAAACCTGCCACTGGCCCCTTTTCCCGCCAGCGCGCCGTTGGCGATGACACTGGCATCGCCAGGACGATCCGAAATTTCCCACGCCTCGCCAATCTGGCCAGCGGGAATTGTTTTGGCGTAAAGCCGTTCCAATTCGCGCCCGCCCCAAATGCGGTCTTTGAAAATTGGACGAAACGTCAGCGGGTAAAGCATGGTCAGGCGGCGGCAGGTTCAACGGCTTTGACCGGCTTGATTTCGCCATTGGCGTCGGGCTGCTCGATGAAATGGCCGTGGGCGCGGAATTTGGCGTAGCGTTGTTTCAAGCGGTCAGCCACCGACAACGCCTGAACTTCTTCAAGGTGGTGGAGCAGACGCGCCTTGAGAATTTGCGCGGTGGAATTGTAATCAGTATGCGCGCCGCCAAGCGGTTCGGCGAGAATTTCGTCCACGAGCTTGAGTTGCAGCAAATCTTTCGCGGTGATTTTCAATGCGGCAGCGGCCTTGCCCGCATTGGCGCGGTCTTTCCACAAAATTGCGGCGCAACCTTCGGGGCTGATGACGGAATAATAGGCGTTCTCCAAAATCAAAACGCGGTCGGCCACGCCGATGCCCAGAGCGCCGCCGGAACCGCCTTCGCCGATGACGGCCGCGATGACTGGAACTTCGAGCATCATCATCTCGCGCAAATTGACGGCAATGGCCTCGGAGATATGGCGCTCCTCGGCGGCGACGCCCGGATAAGCGCCCGCCGTGTCAATTATCGTGATGATGGGCAAACTGAATTTGTGCGCGAGCTTCATCAGGCGCAGCGCCTTGCGGTAACCTTCAGGATGCGCGGAGCCGAAGTTGCGCAGGATGTTTTCCTTGGTATTGCGTCCCTTCTGCGTGCCAATGACCACGACGCGGTGTCCGCCGAGCCGCGCAAAGCCGCCGACCATCGCGTGATCGTCCGCATACATCCGGTCGCCGTGCAGTTCCTGAAAATCCGTGAAAGTCTTCTCCAAATAATCCAGCGTGTAAGGCCGCTTGGGGTGGCGCGCCAACTGGACACGTTGCCAAGGCGTCAGGTGCGTGAAAATCTGGCGGCGAGTCTCCTCCAGCTTTTTCTCGATGAGCTGAATTTCTTCTTCAAAACTGATGCCCAACGAATGTTTCTCCGGGTGCAGCCGCAATTCGTCCAGTTTGTTCTGCAATTCCGTGATGGGCCTCTCGAAGTCGAGCTGATGTTTCATGCGTTAAGATTTTAACCGTCCGCCGGGGTGAATCAATGCGTAATTCAGCCAGTGGCGCACAACAACTAGAGCGCTGGCATCCTGCTGGCGCTCCAGAAAAATTAAGAGGCCGGACTTACGTCCGGCCTCAATGGTGAAAAGGATTATACGCCTTCACCAAGGCGCTCAGAAGGGCGATGCGACCAACTTGGGGCGCTGTCCGAGCCGCACCGCGAGCAAATCCTCTATGCCAACCCTAAACGGACAGCGAAATTTTCAACCCGCCGTAAAAATCATTCAACCAACACCCATTCAGACGCAACCGAAGTAGAAAGGTTCAAACTTTTTGCGAAAATTTTCCCGCTTCATTTTCTGCTGCTCAGTGACAGCAGTATTCTAGCAATTAACCGTCTGGTTACAAGTTAAAAACCGGCCAAGTCGGAAAGAATTTTGACCGGACGCGTCTGAATGATGCGTGCCAGTGGGGTTGCACCCGCCGGCTTCAAGGTTTCGCGCAGCGCGTCCGCCTTGGCTGCGCCGGAGACCAGCGCCCAGACTTGTCGGGCGTCGGCGATGGCCTGATAACTCAACGAAATTCGGTTTGGCGGTGGTTTGGGCGAATCACCCACCGCCAAAAATGGCGCAGCGCAGTTCAGGATTTCCGGCCCCGCGTTCGGGAACAGCGAAGCGACGTGGCCATCCTCGCCCATGCCCAGCAAAACCAGGTCGAGAACCGGCCTGCTATTTGTGTTTTGCGGTGCGATGCGACACAACTCTGCTTCGGCATTTTTCACCGCCGCTTGAAGCGAATCTTCTCCGCGCAGGCGATGGATTTTATCGGCGGCGATGGTCAGCGGCGCGAACAACAGTTCGTTCGCCATTTTGAAATTACTTTCCGGGTCAGTCGGCGGCAGGCAGCGTTCGTCGGCCCAGAAAAAGTGACAATTGCCGAAAGAAACACCGCGTGCCTTGCCCTGCTCCACCGTGGCGGCGAAGAATTTTTGCGTGATGCGCCCGCCGGAGAGCGCGACGCAATGCAATTTGCCTGCACG
>JBEEMY010000512.1:0-2603 GCA_041192415.1 Verrucomicrobiota bacterium
AAAATGGCGAAGCTCATCGCGGATTTTTACAAACTCGCGCTGCCGATTTTGAAAAACGAAAAACCGGCGAACGGTTTTCTCATGCGCGGCATCGCGCATCAGCCGCGCATCCCGCTGTTCGAGGAACGTTACCTGCTTAAGCCCGCGTGCCTCGCGGTTTATCCGATGTATAAAGGTCTCGCACAACTCGTCGGCATGACCAAGATCGAAGGGCCGCAGACCATCGCGGAGCAGTTCGAGCGGTTCGCGAAGGAATACGACAACTACAATTTCTTTTTTATCCATTACAAATACACGGACAAATACGGTGAGGACGGAAATTTTGCCGCCAAGAAAAAAGCCATTGAAGAACTTGATGCCGCGCTGCCCATCCTCTTGAAGAAGAAGATTGATGTGCTCGCCATCACCGGCGACCACTCCACGCCGTGCGCGATGAAAGGTCACTCTTGGCATCCGCAGCCCGTGCTGCTGCACTCGGCCATCAGCGGCTCGGACAAGCTGGAGCGCTTCACCGAGACCGGCGCGAACAGCGGCTCGCTCGGCGTGTTCCCGGCGAAATTTCTCATCCGCCTGATGCAGGCGAATGCGAAAGCGTTCGACAAGTTCGGCGCTTGAACCCATTTTGTAGCAGCCGACGTAAGGAGGCTCAAACTTTGGCCGCTTTTTGAAGTGAGCCTCCTCACGTCGGCTGCTACAATTTTTTGATAATGAATCTGCCTAACAAACTCACGGTCTCGCGCTTTGCGCTGACGGTGGTTTTTCTTTGGGCAATGTTTTCCAAGTTCGCCTTCAACGACACACTGGCGCTGGTTTTTTTCTGCCTCGCAGGCATCACGGATTTTCTCGATGGCCGCATCGCGCGCGCGCGCAACCTCATCACCAACTTCGGCAAGCTCATGGATCCGCTGGCGGACAAGGTCATGGTTTGCTCCGCGTTCATCGCGTTCGTGGAAAGCACACATCTGAATCTCAACGCACCCGTGAAAGTCGGCGCGTGGATGGTCGTGGTCATCGTCGGGCGCGAACTGGCCATCACCGGACTGCGCCTGCTCGCGGCCTCGAAGAACATCGTGCTGGCGGCGGAGCGCTACGGGAAGCACAAGACCATTTCGCAAATCGTCTGCCTCATTGCGCTGCTCGTGGTGGATGCGATGAACGAATGGCCGGAAGCGTTGAAAAACTTCTTCGCGCCGTGGACCCCGCTGTTCGCGGAAATCATGCTGTGGATCACGGTCGTGCTGACGGCGGCTTCAGGATTGATTTACCTCTGGCGCAACCGGGAGATTTATTTGGACGACGTGTGAAGGCTGCGTGACGAGTAATGCGTGATGCGTGAAAACGACGCGCCGTCAAAGCCTCTTCACGAATCATTTCTTCGGCAGCGGCAACATATCACCAGCACCAGCGGGAGAATAAATAGCTGGTTGCAAATTCTTCAACGGGTCGCTGGTTTGGTGATGCCGCCAACCCCAGAAAGCCATGCCCGCTACGACAATCACCACAATGGCGATGACTCCGGCAAAGCCCACTTTCCAATTCAACTTCGCCAGCAGCAACAGCAGCGTATCGAGAAACGTTTTCCTCGTCTCCACCAGCGGCGGCGGCTCGCTGAATTTTTCCGTCCCCTTCAATTCCGCATCCAGCGCGGCCAGCAGCGGCGGCTCCTCCAGCTTGAGCGCTTTCGCATACACCTTCACCGAACCACGGATGTAGACCGTCGCGGAAAAAACATTGAAGCGGCCTTCTTCCAGCGCGCGGACGTGGTCGGTGCGGAGCTTGGTCATTTCTGCGACCTGTTCCACCGTGAGGTTTTTGGCCTCACGCGCAGCGCGGAGTTGTTCGGCAACCGTTGACATTCCACTCATTTAGCGGGTTTGCCGCGCGCTTGGCAATCTTGGAAATTATTTCAATTCGATTGAACCTTTGCTCGCCTCGCCCATTCCACTTGATGAAAATGCCGGAAGTGGCCGCACCCGAACAATTGCCCGTAGCCCAAGCCCGCGCAGGCGAACCCGCCGCGTGGGACGCGCTCTTCCGGCGCTACCAACTGCCGCTTTATGTTTATCTCTTTGAACTCATCCGCGACGAACAGGCTGCGCTTGATGTCGTGCAAGAGACCTTCATCGCCGCCGCCAAACACCTCGGCGGATTGCGCGAGGACGGCAAGTTTGGCAGTTGGCTCTTCGGCATCGCGCACCAAAAAATCATCCAGCACTGGCGCAAGCGAACGGAAGTTTTGTTCGATGAAATTCCTGAATCGCCAGACGACTTTGAAAACGGCCCGGATGATTTACTCATCCGCCGCGAACAGGAAGCCGAGTTTATGAATTTGCTAAACCAACTGCCGTTGCCGCAGCGCTCGGTTTTGCTGCTGCACTTCGTCGAAGATTTTTCGCTCGAAGAAATTTCCCGCATCACGGAGACGAACGTGGGCACGGTAAAATCGCGGCTGCACTACGCCAAGCGGGCGTTGAGAAAACTGGTCGAACAAAAATGAAAACAAATAATCTCACGCAAAGCCGCAAAGCCGCGAAGAAATTTTCTTCCAGAATACTTTGCGGCTTTGCGTGAGAACTGATTTATGAAAACACCGCGTGACATTT
>JBEEMY010000513.1:0-2602 GCA_041192415.1 Verrucomicrobiota bacterium
CTGTGAAAATAATTGCGGCATCGAGCGAATCGTCGTGCGCAACACCGCCGCGAAGAGCGCAGCCGGCACACCTTTACCCATCACGTCGGCGATGACGATGAGCGCGTTGCCGTCGCCCGTCGGCATCGCGTCAAAAAAATCGCCGCCGACTTGCAGCGCGCTTTGGCACGAGGCTGCGAGTGCGAACGGCGGACACGCGGGCAGTTGCGCGGGCAACAGCGAGCGTTGGATGTCCGCCGCGATTTCTAGCTCGCGCCGCGTCACGCGCGTGGCCGTGCGCTCATCGAGCAGCTTCGCGTTGACGATTTGGATGGCGAGAAAATCTACGAACGTGTGCAACAAGTTCACCTGCGCGGCGGTGAACGGCTTGTCCGCCGCCAGCCGTCCGAGCGTGGCCGTGCCGACGAGTTGGTCAGCCACGAAAAAGGCATGGCAGATGCCATTGCCCACGGGCATCGCGGCGCGCAGTGGATCGTTTTTGTCGAGCGGTTCCTCGGGGCTGAACCAGATGTCCTGCCGCGTCCGCGCCGCCCGCGTCTCCACCGACTTCAAAAAATCTTCCACGAGGTTCACCGGCGGGAGTGAGGCGGAATTTTTTTCCGGCAGGGCAAATTGCGTCTCCAGATTTTTCCCATCGACGGAAATCAAACGCAGCACCGCGCCGTCGGCCTCGGCCACTTGCACGAGATCGCGCAGGAGGCGCTGGGGAAATTCCTTCATGTCCGGCTGCGTGCCGAGTTCGGAACTGTAGCGGAAGAGCGCCACCAAACTTTCATAGCTCGTCGCCAGCTCGCCCGTCATGTCCGTCAACGCCGTCTCTGCGTCGGCGAGTTTTTGCTGAAGCTGCGCAGTGTCGGGGAAAATTTCTTTGGTGGAAGCCGGACGCGCGCGGCGCAACACCAGAACGTTCTGGCCGGAACCGCGCAGGTAAAACAGTTCATCCGTGAGCGACTTCATCAGATACAACCCGCGTCCGCGTTCGGCGTCCTCGGCGGGCAGTTTGATTTCGGCGGGCCAGTCAAAGCCGGTGGTGTGATCCGTCACGCGCGCCTCGACGCTGCGTTCGCTGGCGGAAATCTCGATGACGACCGGTAAATTTTTCGCCTCCGCCCCGGCGTATTTCACGGCGTTGTTGCCAGCCTCGATGAGCGATAGCTCCCACGCGCCAAGGTCGGCCTCGGGGAAATTTTTTTCCTCCAGCCAGCCGCGCACCTGCGCGATGGCCGCGCGCACGGCAGAAAATTCGCACGCGACCTCCAGCCGGAGGGCGATCCGGTGTTCGTGGCGTGAGGAGTTGGTGGCGGTGTTCAAGGCGTTGCGCCGCTAGTTCACACAATCACCCAGCGGTTGTCCACCAAATCGGGGGAAGGCCACCCGCTTATTGGTTCTGGTTCTTCCCGGATTTCGCTTTTGCTTCCTTGACCAGCTTGGGCAAATCCGGTGGCGTTGGGCGCTTGTCGGCACGGAAGGCGGCTTTCGCCTCATCTTCCAATTGCTGACTTACCTTAAACGGAAGATCCGCCGCCCGTTCCAGATTCCGGTCGCCGTAGGGATTCGTCACAGTATCGCCGCTTAACTGAAAAAATTCCTTGTTGGCGTGGATAGACCTGATGTCAATGCGTGTGTAGATGGCTGGCTCACGGCTTTTCAGGTAGAGGTGCGACATCTTTACCGGCTTGGGATAATCTTCGGGCGTGAAGACATACTCCGGCTGGTAGCCGGTTTCCGGTGCTTCGTAAAGCATCTGTTCGGATGCGATGATGCCGCCGTTAGTATTGCCTGGCAACAATAACACCGTCCATGTCGCCGCGTTGGTGCTGAATGTAGCTTTGAGTTGGATATCGGGAAAGACCGATTCACCGTTAAAGGCCAGCCTGTGGGTATCTTGAAAGTGATGTTGCTTGATGAAGTCGTAGCCATTTGTCCAACCTGTCGCGGTGGTTTCAACCCCTATTACCAAATCATTTTGAAACAGAAAGGTTGGCAATCCGGTTTTACGGAGTTGAAAGATAACCGGCTTGGACACATCGGCGCGAAATCGCTGTGAGTTGTCGGTTGAAAATGAGAATGAATGATCCACCCCATGAACCCCATCCCCCTCATATCCCTCCATTTTAATACGCTCAACATATAGGTATTGCCCCACCAGTTTAGACACCCCATAGTTTTTTGAAGAAACCTCGAAATTTCCATTTTTATCCGTCAGCAATGCTTTTCTCGCATACGACATTTGCCCCAGAAGATTAACTACCGGCACAGAAACATCCACGCGGGCATTAACGACTGAGTTGGTGAATTGGTCAACCACTTTGCCGTAGAATAGAATCTCTCCTTCCATAGCATGATATAAATCCGATAGTTTTTTGCGCTCTGCATCATTGCCAGTTCCTTGCGCGAAAGCGGTGCATGGTATCAAGCCAAGCAGGCTCGCCAAAATTAGTGTTTTAATATTTCGCTTTTTCAAATCCTGAAGTATTTCCCGGTAATGCTGGATAGCTTTATCAGAAAATTGCCCTTCTGCCGGTTCGATCCGCGACCATTCAACCGAAAAGCGGTACGAATTCAGGCCGATCGCCTTGAGCTTCGCGAGCACGCCGCGCGC
>JBEEMY010000514.1:0-2591 GCA_041192415.1 Verrucomicrobiota bacterium
GAGCTTTCAGCGCCGCGTTCACTTCGGCCGGCGTTCCAGCCACGGAGATTGCAGGAGGAGATTGGCCGCCGTCACCAGCGCGCCGCCGAGGAGCAGGCGCGCGGTCAAAATTTCGTTCGGATAATTTATCCCCGCCCACACGGAAAACATGGCCGGCAAAAACAACGCCAGCGCGCTTGCGAACACCGGCTCCAAGCAATAGATCAATCCCGCTTCCGTGGCCGTGACGAGTTTCTGCCAGCGATTCATGATCAGGTAACCCGCCAGCGTGCAGACCACGATGAGCGAGGCCATGAAGCCGACCGCCGCCGGTGAGGAATACGCATGAAAACACGCCGCGACGTTGGGCGCGGTCGCCCACAGCAGCGGCGCGGCGAACAGCGCCATCCCGAGAAACATCACGATGGAAAATTGCACGGGACGGTTCGCGGCGTAGCGCGGATGTTCGAGCGTGAGAATTTGCGCGGTGAAAAAAAGCGAGGCGATGAGCGTTTCCAATTCGCCACGACCGAGCTTAAGCGAATGGAAATTTAAATCCGCCAGCACCGCCACGCCCGCCAGCACGAGCACCACGCTCACAATAATTTTCAGCGATGGCCAGCGGCGGTTCAGCAGCACCACCCAGCACGGGATGAAAACGCAATAACCCTGCGTGAGAAACGCAGAAGTGGATGCCGCCGTGTAAGCCAGCCCGTCCATCTGAAATAAAATTCCCGCGCCACCGAACACCGCGAGCACCGCTCCCTGCTCAACTTCGCGCCGGGAAAGTTTTTGCCCGGCACGCAGCAGCAGCGGCAGCATGAGCAATCCCGCCACGCCGAAACGGATGACGACGCCGAGCGCGGTGAAGAACCAGGTGCCTGCGTCCGGCAACAATTTTTGCTGCTCCAACGCGAGCGCTTTCATCACGGGAAAACTCAGCGCCCAGCACGGAGTGGCGAGGATGAGCATCCCGACGGCGCGCGACCGGCTGCGGGCATCGCTCATGAGCGGGACATTTTCTTGCGGGCAGCTTCGAGCGTTTCACGCTCGCGCGGGGTGAGGCTGTCAATTCCTTGCGCGGAAATTTTGTCGAGGATGGCATCTACGGCAGCAGTGCTGTCGGTTACTGGCTCATCCGTGACCACGAGGCGCGGGCGGCGCGGTTTTTCCGGTTCAACGGCGCGCACCGTTCCCGTCAGCCGCGAACGCACCGCGCGCCAGTTCAGCCGCACAAAAAAATATCCCATCACCATGCCGCCAAGATGCGCGGCGTTGGCCACGTTGCCCGTGCGAACAAACATTCCCATCACCAGTGCCGCCACCGCCAGCCCAGCGGAAACCAGCAGAAGAACTCTGGCCGAAATCGTCACCGGAATGATGAAAAAAACCAGCATGGTCAACTCGCGTTGCGGAAATAAAACTGCGTAAGCCGCCACCAATCCAAACGCGCACGCCGACGCGCCGACCACCGGATTGTCCGGGAAATAATGCGGCGCGAGCCAGGCCAGCAACGCTTGAAAAACGCCGCCGATGATGCCGCTGGAAAACATCAGCGCCGCGAACCGCGTCCGGCCCAGTTCCATTTCCAGCGCCAGCCCAAAGGTGTAAATCGCCCAGCCGTTGAAGAACAGATGCAGAAAACCCGAGTGCATGAACTGATACGTCACCAACTGCCAGACGTAGCCGTGCGACAAACCGGAATTGCTCAAGGCGAAGTGTTCGTAGAAATACAAAACGCTTTGCGGCTTGGTGCCCGCGAGGATCTGCTCCACAAAAAACACCACGGCGTAGGCGATGAGAAAATAAACCGTCAGCGACCAGCGCACGCCGAAGCGACGGCGCCAGCGCGGTTCGTCATACTCCGGCTGCCTCATGTAGTCGCGATCTTCAAGCATGGCGAAATTCTAGCGCGGCGACGGCAATTATCAAACGGCTTTCCGCTGCCAGTGAAACATCCGCTCCAGATTCGTGCGGTTGGGATACGAACGCGGAACCCATTCCGCCAGCAACTCAAAGTGCGGTGAGAAGCGTTTCACAACTTCTTCACGCGTGGTGCCGAACGGCGGGCCGTCGGTGTCGGGAATGAGATAATTCACCGCGAGATAATTTCCACCCGGCTTCAGCCAGCGCAGCGCAGCACGGACATATTCATCCCGCTCACTAGGCTGGATGGCGCAAAACAAGGTGTGTTCAAACAGCCAGTCAAACTGTTGCGGCGGCTCGTCGCGAAGAAAATCGCCGAGATGATAATTTGCCGTGAGTCCGGCGGCAGCGGTCTTTTCCGTAGCAATTGCAATCGCGCTGGGCGCGAGATCGAAACCGTGCGTGGCAAAACCGGCTCTGGCAAATTCACGCACATCATGACCAGTGCCGCAGCCAGGCACGCAAACCGTGCCGCGTTTCAAATCCGGATGGGCCACCAGAAAATCCACCAAGCCGGGCGACGGCGCACCCTTTTCCCACGGCATATCTTTTGTTTGGTAACGCTGCTCCCAGTAATCGCGGCTCATGCGGAAGATTTTAACACAACGGTGCAACGTGGTCGCTTTTTTTCCCCTCTCCCATGTTTGGGGTGTGGTTTTGGGTGCGGGGCCAGATTGCATCAACCG
>JBEEMY010000515.1:0-2591 GCA_041192415.1 Verrucomicrobiota bacterium
CAGTCCGCGATGAGACGCGGCACTTCGATTTCGCGCCCGTCCACCTTGACCTTGATTTTTTCAATCGTGGTCGGCGCGGGCTTCGTTTCAGTTGTGGCGGCGGTTGACATTTTTTAATTAGCCACCGAGGCACAGAGAACACCGAGAGAAAAAATTCTCTGTGCGCTCTGTGGCTCTGTGGCAAAAAAATTCATTTCAATGATGCGCGGCTTCCAGTTGTTTCTGTTCAGCCGGCGCGGCAATTTCCTTCGCGCGACGTGCTTCATCGGCGGCGCCCTTCGCGACAAATTCATCTTTGAACTTCGCCACGAAACTTTGCACCGGCCAAGAACAGGCTTCGCCGAACGCACAAATTGTGCGGCCGCCGGGAATGTTGTCGGCGATTTTCACGAGATAATCCGCGTCGCTCGCGCGGCCTTCGCCATGCGTGAGACGATGCAGGGTCTTGCTCATCCACAGCGAACCTTCGCGGCAGGGCGTGCATTGGCCGCAGCTTTCGTGCGCGTAAAATTCGGAAAGATTTGCCAGCGCCTCGACGATGTCCGTGGAATCGTCCATCACAATAATCGCGCTCGAACCGCTCATCGAACCGGCGGCGGCGAGCGAATCAAAATCGTAAGGCAAATCGAGCATGTCGGTCTCGACCAAAATCTCTTTGCCCTCGGCGTCTTTTTTCTTGAGCTTAAATTTTTCGCCCGCCTTGAAAACCTTTGCGGAGGAACCGCCGGGAATCACGGCCTTCAACTTGCGTCCATCGCGCAGACCGCCGCCGAATTTCGGATCGTTGATGAGTTCGCCAATCGTCGCCTTGCCGGTTTCGATTTCGTAGTAGCCAGGTTTCTTAACGTGGCCGCTCAGGCTGACGATGCGCGTGCCGGTGTTGTTCGGCGTGCCGAGCTTTGCGAACGCTGCGCCGCCCATCGCGACGATGTGCTTCACGTTGCAGAGCGTCTCGACGTTGTTGACGATGGTCGGACACATCCACAGACCGAGGATTGCGGGAAAATACGGCGGCTTGATGCGCGGATACGGACGCTTGCCTTCGAGCGATTCGATGAGGCCCGTTTCCTCGCCGCAGATGTAAGCGCCCGCGCCGCGATGCACATGCATCTCCAAATCGTAGCCAGAGCCACAAATATTTTTACCGAGAAAACCTTTGGCGCGCGCTTCTTTCAACGCCTCGTTCAAAATTTTCGCGCCGTCCACCATTTCACCACGGATGTAGATGTAGGCGAGATGCACGTCGTTCGCGAAGCACGAGATGGCCATGCCTTCGATCAACTGGTGCGGATCCTTATACATGATCTGGCGATCCTTGAACGTGCCCGGCTCGGATTCGTCCGCGTTGCAGATGAGATAAATCGGCTTGCCGCTCTTGCGGTCAACGAAGCTCCACTTGAGTCCGCAGGAAAAACCCGCGCCGCCGCGACCGCGCAGGCCGGAAACTTTCACGTCCTCGCGGATCTGTTCCGGGCCGGAAAGTTTTTTGCCGTCGGGCAAATCTTTCGGCTGGATGGCGAGCGCCTTCTTCAAATCGTTGTAGCCGCCATGACGCAAATAGCACTCGATGTCCCGGCTGTAACCGGGTTCATCGGCGTATTTCAAAATCAATTTATATTCTTGCGCCATATCAGCAACTTGACTCTTAAAAAATTATCTTTAGCTTACTGCGTCCCGTCATTGCCCGATGGTGTAACGGTAGCACAACAGACTCTGAATCTGTTTGTCATGGTTCAAATCCATGTCGGGCAACCATTTCATTTGCAGCCACCCACGATTTCGTCCGCTTTCTTGTGGCTGACACCTTCGTAAAAATTATCGCCGACCATCATCACCGGCGCGGTGCCGCAGCTCGCGAGGCATTCGACAAATTCAACGGTGAACTTTCCGTCTTTCGTCGTCTGCGCGCCGTGCTTGTGCGCGTCCAGACCGAGCTTGTCGCAAAAATGTTTGTGCAACTCATACGCACCGCCGAGCGCGCAGCTCAACGTGCGGCAAACTTTGATCTGATACTTGCCCATCGGCTGCTGCCGGAGCATCGGATAAAACGTCAGGATTTCAAAGACGTTGATCGGCTGGAGTTCCAGCTTCTTCGCCGTCCACTGCACCGCTTCCGACGAAATCCAGCCGAACTTTTCCTGGATCGCGTGCAGCACCATGAGCGACGCGGCGCGCTTCACCGGATAGTGCGTGATCAACTCATTCACTTCCGCTTCCAGTTCAGGTGTGGCTTGGAAACTCATCGGTCAGATTCTCCCATCACGAAATCCAGCGAGCCCAAAATCACGGGCACGTCGCTGATCATGCAGCCCGGCATCAGTTCGCCGAGGATGCTCAAATTGATGAATGAGGGCGCGCGGATTTTCAGGCGATACGGCGTGCCGCCGCCCTTGCTGTTGATGTAAAAACCCAGTTCGCCCTTCGGATTTTCGTGGCCGAAATAAACTTCGCCGGGCGGACAATTCACGCCTTCGGTCACGAGCATGAACTGATGGATCAATTCCTCCATGCTCGACAAAACTTTTTGCTTCGACGGCAACGTAATTTTTCCATCCGCCACGTTGACCGGTTCTTTGGATTTATTTTCCGCG
>JBEEMY010000516.1:0-2581 GCA_041192415.1 Verrucomicrobiota bacterium
GGGTTCGCGCCCGCGTTGCCGTTCGTCTTCCAAAAGCCCGCGCTGCTGAAGCCGCCGAGCGTCGCCGCGTTCACATTCGTCACGCTCGTGCCGTTACCAGTGAACGTGCCTGTAAGATTCAAACCTGCCGCATTGTTCGTCACCACGCCGGCGGGCAACTGCGCCGCAGTCACCGTGCCGCTCAAGTTGCTCGCCGTGGTCGCATAAATGGCATACGGCACGGGCGTCAACTGCTGGCGCGGTGCGAGTGTGATGAACGTCGCCACACCATTGGAACGCACCGCCAGCTCCAGCCAGTTGCTCGCGCCGTTGAACACGCTCCCAAAATCAACGGCCACGGTGAACAGCCCGTTGCTCACGCCCGTCGCCACATTCGTCACGGGCCCCGCGATGGCTGTGCCCGTCGTGTTCGTGGCGAACAACATGAACTTCACATCGTAGATGCCCGTCGTGTTCGTGCCGTTGTTGTTCAACCGGCCTTGGTAGGTGAACGCTGTGCCTTGCGCGTGGAGGATGGAGAGTTGGAAGTTGAGACACGGGAGCAGCAGGAATGCCGCAATCGCTTGCAGTAGCTTTTTCATAAGGATTGGGAATCGGTAAAACACCTCGGATGGATGACGGCCAACTCTCCCAAAACCATCCCGCCCCGTCAAAAGCAAAAAGGCTGGAACCTAGGCAAGGTTTCCGGTGGGCAATCGTTCGTAGCAGCCGACGTGAGTCGGCTCAAACCGAACCGAAAAATGAGCAGACTCACGTCCGCTGCTACGCAGATTCGAGAATTTTCCGCGCGGCTTCGCGGACGGATTCGACGAGTGCCTTCGGCTTCAAAACCGTGGCAGCGCCGGCCCAGCTCAAGACCCAGCGTTGCACTTCGGCGAGACTGGAAAGCTTCATTTTCAATTCTGCGCTACCATCCTTCAAGTCGCGCAACGTCTGCGACGGGTGCCATTTTTTTTCGCGAATGTAATCGGCGGCGCGGGCGTTAAAGCGGATGACCACGTCAAATTCGCCTTCACCGGCGTGGACGCCGAAGCTGTCGCGCAGCCGTTTCTCCAATGAAAATTTCTGCGTGCGCTCAAATGTTTTGCCCGTCGGTTTCACGGACTGGATGCGCGCTGGCACAAACGTGCGCAGATCTTTGCGCGCGTGATCGAACGCGAAGAGATACCACTCGCCGTTGATATTCGCCAAATGATACGCGTCCACGAGGCGCAGCTCGGCGGGCTGACCGGGCTTGCGGTAGTGCAGTTCCAACTGCTGCCGTTGCGCGACGGCTTTGGCGAGGATGTCGAAAATTTCCAGATTGAGAATCGGCTCGGCGCGCGTGCGGAAAGAAATGGTCTGCTCGATGTCCGCGAGGTTCAGAGAAATCGTGTCGGGCAGCGCTTGCTCCATTTTGCGGATCGCGGAGAGCAGCGGTTTTTCAAAACTCGTGCCGCGATATTGCTGCAAGGCTTTTTCCGCGACGACCAGCGCGAAGATTTCGCCCTCAGTGATCTGCATCGTGGGAAACGCGTTGACCTCGCCAATGTAATGATAGCCGTTGTGCGCGTATGAAAATTCCAGCGGCAAGTTCAGCCGGTCGCGCATGAATTCCAGATCGCGCTGGATGGTCTTGGTGGAAACCTCAATCTCGCGCGCCAGCGAAGTGGCGTTGGGATAACTGCTCGCTTGCAATGCCTGATGAATACGCAGCATCCGCTCCAGCGGCGGACGGGAGTGAAGCGCATCGTGCTGCGTAATCCGTGATGCGTGAATTTCCTGCGAGCGATTGTTTTTAGAATCACGCATCACGAATCACGCAGCAGAATTTTTTATGAACCAGCGGACATCTTGGCGAGGAACTCGTCGTTGGTCTTAAATTTCTTCAAGGCCGCCGTGAGCGTTTCCATCGCTTCGATGGGATTCAAATCCACCATTGTGCGACGGAGTTTGCGGATGGCTTCCAGATTCTTCGGATCAAAAAGTTTTTCCTCTTTGCGCGTGCCGGACTTCGGAATATCAATCGCTGGATACAAACGGCGGTCGGAAAGTTTGCGATCCAAGATCAACTCCATGTTACCCGTGCCCTTGAATTCCTGGAAGATGAGTTCATCCATGCGCGAACCGGTATCAATCAACGCCGTCGCGAGAATGGTCAACGAACCGCCGTTCTCGATCTTGCGCGCCGAGGCGAACATTTTGCGCGGAATTTCCAGCGCACGCGCGTCCACACCACCGGTCATCGTCCGACCGCTGCCGCCATGAACACTGTTGTAAGCGCGAGCGACGCGGGTCAGTGAGTCGAGTAGCACAAACACGTCCTTACCCGATTCCACGATGCGGCGGCAACGCTCAATCATAAAGCGCGAGAGCCGCACATGTGAAGCGGGGGTCAGGATAAAACGACAGCTCCAGTCGACCTGTGTTTACGTAATTTACGTTTTTACTCTGAAAACCACTTGACCCCGAGTTTGGCGCCAAACTCATGGCCAAAGCGCCGCGCACGGGGCGCAGCTCGCCGCCCAAGGACAATTCGCCAGCAAATTCAAAGTCTGTTAATTTGGAGGCCTCGATTTGGCCGCTAGCGGCCAAAATGCCC
>JBEEMY010000517.1:0-3088 GCA_041192415.1 Verrucomicrobiota bacterium
CGGCTCGCGATTCGCGCGTTGATGGCGCGCACGACAATCGCTACGCTTCACGGATGCCACGCATGATGACCAACCGCCGCCTATGAGCCTGACCAAGCTGGGTTGGAATGCGGAGCGCGACGAACAGTTCGCGCCGTATCTCGCCAAGGGTTTTATCCCGGCGCGCGTGGCGGTGGAGGATAAACATTTCTACCGCGTCTGGACTGTGGACGCAGAACTCACCGCGCAAGTCACCGGAAAATTTGTTCACGAAACGCGCCGCGACCACGCGAAACTTCCGAAGGTCGGCGATTGGGTCGCCATCAAACTCGTGCCGAACGAAGAGAAGGCCGCCATCCACGCCATCCTGCCGCGCCGCACCCAAATCACCCGCAAGACCAGTGGTCGTAACACCGCCGCGCAAATTCTTGCCACGAACATCGAAACCGTTTTCCTCGTAACCGCCGCCGACCCGACTTTCAATGCCGCGCGTCTCGAACGGATGCTCGTCATGGGACACGAAAGCGGCGCGCGCCCCGTGGTCATCCTCAACAAGATTGATTTGTGCGACGACCTTGAAGCCAAGCTCGCCGAAGCCACGCGCGCGGCGGGCGATGCCTTGGTGCTCGCCGTCTGCGCGCTCACCGGACGCGGCATGCTGCGCTTCCGCATGCGCGAGTACGAGCAGGCGCTCGACGACTTCCTGGCGCGAGATGATTTTTCTGCCGAAGGGCGGCGTGGTGATTGACACGCCCGGCATGAGAGAATTTCACCTCTGGGGCGCGAGCGAAGGTGCGAAGGAAACGTTTCCTGAAATCGAAGCCCTCGCGGCGGGTTGTCATTTCCGCGATTGCACGCACACGAAAGAAAAAGACTGCGCCGTGCAAACCGCGCTCGCCGCCAAGACGCTGCCGCGCGAACGCTACGACAGCTTCGTGAAGCTCCAACAGGAAATCAGCCACCTTCGCGAATCCGAAAAACAAGCCGGCTGGCAAACCCGCCGCAAGAGCGACCGGGTGGCGCACCGCGTGTTTAATCGGTAGGATTTGCGCGCTCAAGCCAGCGCATCGCACTGTTTTGCCAGCGCAAAATCTTTTTCCGTCAGCCCGCCCACATCATGCGTGGTGAGCGCGAGCGTGACTTGCTTCCAACGGAGGTTCACGTCGGGATGATGCTGCACCGCCTCGGCGATGGCGGCGACGGCATTGACGAATTTCAATGCGGCTGGAAAATCCGCGAACCCAAACGTGCGCGCGATGGTTTGCCCTTCACGCTTCCAATCCGGCAACGCGGCGAGTGCGGAAAGAATTTTTGACTCATCCAATTTAGCCCCGCTGGCAGCAAACGTTTTGAGCGTGGAAACTTCTTCCAGCTTCGCGGCGCGGACGAGGCTGATGCTCGTGAACAGCGACCAGACCCAGGCCACCGCGAAAATTCCGCCGCCGATAAACAAACTCGTCAGCACCACGGGCCGATGCTCCGTTTGTTCGGTAAACATCTGGCCGTAGTAGCTAGACATGGTTTGGCAAAACCAGATGGTCACCAGTGCGAACCCCGCCACCGCCAGAATCAGTTGAGCGATGCCCACTGCGGTGCGTCCGGCCATGAGCGAGCCGAGGCCGGGCGTGCCAAGCAGGTTCAGCAACGTGGCGTTGCGCGCCTTCGTCCGTTTAGTTTTTCCGTTCGCCGAAAATGGTTTCATACGCAAACATCAGCGCCGCAAATCCCACCGGCATCGTGAACAGCACGGGGATGCAACAAAGAATAATACCCGCTGCATTCAGCAGGCCGACGAGGATCATCAGCCCGAAAACCTGCCACCAATGTTTGTTCACCATCTTCATGCTGGTCTTCATCGCCGTCCAAAAATCCATGCCTTTGTCCATGACGAGCGGCAGGGAAAATTTCCAGCACGTTCCCAGGTAAAGCACCGGGACAAGGCAGACCAGCAGCACGGGCAACGTCGTCAGCAGTAGGGAAAAAATTCCGTCCATCATCCCCGGCGGCAAGGCCGGCACTTCACCCGGCTTGGGTTGGAAAGTGTGTTTGTCAAAATGGATGCCCGACGCGAGGAGTTTCAAAATGAACACCACGATGAATGGAATCATGCACAGCACCATGAACAAGCCTTGCACGAACGTGGCGAGAAACAACTGGCCGAAGTGACGCTTGAAGCCAGCAAAGACATCGCCCACCTCCGCCGGTTCGCCGCGCACGCCGCGCAGAAACAGCCACAGCACGCCGCCCATGAACGGCCCGGCAATGACAAAGTTCGCCAACGAAAAAACCGGGCCAATGAAGGGAATGTTGCCGAGCATCCCAATCGCGCCTTCAACGCAGAGATAGATGAGCGCGCCAACAAAGAATACGCCCAGATTATTTTTCACCAACTCAAAGCCCTGCGTGAGGCAGCCGCCCAAATCCAGTTCGTAGTCGCGCTCCAGAAAATCTACGTTGGGCGCAGCGGTGTGACTGGAAGAATTTTCCGACGACGGCGGCGCGGCGATGGTCGGAGGAACCGCGAACACGGCGGTGAATTCCGGCAGCTCGCCGAGCGGACGCCAGTTTGGGTCCGCATCGCTGCGCGTGGAAGTCTGCGCGTTGAGCCGACCTTCGGCGAGCCACAGCCGCACGTCGGCTTCGGTGATGGGGCCGTATTCCTTGCCGTCGCCGCCGATGATGAAATAGTTCGTCATAAATTTTTCTCCGTTCGACTGTTTCTAAAGCATTGCTCCCGCGCGGGCAAGTGATTTGCAGAAGGCGTGGGGAGCGCGGGAATTGAAATTGCAAAGCCAGCGCACTGCGCTAGAGTGAATCGCAGTCAAGGAACCGATTTATGAAAAAACATTTTGCCACACTCACTGCCCTCGGTGCGCTCGTCCTCAACGCCGCCGCCTGGGATTACGAAGGCCATCACGCCGTCAACGAACTCGCGCTCGCCGCGTTGCCGACTAATTTTCCCGCGTTCGTGCTGACGCCCGGAGCGCGCGACCGCATCGCGTTCCTCGCCGGCGAGGCCGACCGCTGGCGCAACATCACGGACGTGAAAGCCCAGCCCCAGCGCGGGCTGGAACTCGGCCATTGCAGCGGCCCGGATCATTATCTCGAC
>JBEEMY010000518.1:0-2580 GCA_041192415.1 Verrucomicrobiota bacterium
GTCGAAGATGCTGATGACCAGAATGATTTGCGCCGTCGAGAGGACGCCGTGTGCCAGCACCTCGATGTATTTGGGCGCGAAGCCGAGCCAGAGTTTTTCACCCGTGCCCGCCAGCACGAGCGCGACCAACAGCAGCGAGGTGTTTCGCCGCAGCGCAAGGAATTCAGAAATTTTTTGCCAGCCGTTCAAAATTCAATGCCACATCATCCGCCACACCAGCCCCAGCGTGCCTGCGCCCAAGATCACCGGAATGATTCCCCATTTCCAGCGCACCATGCCGATGAAGGCGATCACGCACACGACGATGGCGAAATAATCCACGCCGCCCGTTTCCGGCAGCATGACGTGCAGCCCGAACCACACCGCGAGATTCAGCACCACACCCACGACGGCGGCGGTGACGGTGGACAACGCGGCGGAAAGTTTTTTATTCCCGCGCAATTGTTCGATGTGCGGTGCGCCGAGAAAAATCCAGAGGAAGCACGGCAGAAAAGTCGTCCACGTCGTGATGAACGCGCCGAGCGTGGCGGCGGTCAGCGGCGAGAGCGCGCCGGGTTGCAGCCACGCGCCGTGGAAGCCGACGAATTGCAGCACCATGATGAGCGGCCCCGGCGTGGTTTCCGCGAAGGCCAGGCCGTCGAGCATCTGCCCCGCGTTGAGCCAGTGAAAATTTTCCACGGCCTGCTGCGACACATACGGCAGCACCGCATACGCGCCGCCGAACGTGACCATCGCGGCCTTGCTAAAGAAAATTCCCTGCTGAAACAACGCGTGCTGCGTGCCGAGCCACGCGCCGAGCAGCGCCACGGGCAGCCACCACAAAGCGAGACACGCCAGCGTCACGCGAATCGCCCGCGCCAACGTTGGCCGCGTGTGTTCGGCGATGTCGCCGTCGTCGCTGATGACCGTCTCCGCGCCTTTTTTCGCGCCGTGACCTTTGAGGACGACAAATTTTTCTGCCCAGAATTTTTCTCCGATGAAACCGATGACGCCCGCCGTCACGATGATGACGGGGAAAGGAACTTTGAAAAAATAAATCGCGACGAACGCCAGCCCGGCGAGCGTCCACATGATTTCATTTTTCAACGCCTTGCTGCCGATGCGCAGCACCGCGCCGAGGACGATGGCGAGCACGGCGGGTTTGAGTCCGTAAAAAATCGCCGCCACCCACGCGACGTTGCCGTAGGTGACATACACAAAACTCAACGCCCATAAAATAAACATGGACGGCAGCACGAACAGCGCGCCCGCCACGATGCCGCCCCACGTCCGGTGCAGCAGCCAGCCGACGTAGGTGGCGAGCTGTTGCGCCTCCGGGCCGGGCAGCAGCATACAATAATTCAGCGCGTGCAAAAATCGCGCCTCGCTGATCCACTTTTTCTTTTCCACCAGCTCCGCGTGCATGATGGCGATTTGTCCCGCCGGCCCGCCGAAGCTGATGAAGCCGAGCTTGAGCCAGAAACGGAACGCCTCGGCGAACGTGGGATGGCGCGGGGTTTCCGGCGCGGTGGTGGGTTTGGTTTCGGCGGAAATTTTTTCAGCGCTCATTTAATTCTCGTGAGTATGCACCGCTGACATTCGGTGAACAAGGCGAGGAAATTTTAACCGCGAAATACACAAAACACACGAAAGGACACGGGGCGCGGTTCCCTCTCCCCTCCGAGGGGAGAGGAAGCCGGAGGCGCAAGGTTTCAGACGAGCTGCGCCGCGAGCGAGTTGGCGATGTCCTGCAACGCGTTGATCTCCGCCGCCGAGTAATTGTATTCGCGCTTGGTGCCGATGCCGAAGGTGCCGATGATTTTGTCACCGTTGCGGATGGGCACGCAGACGGCGCCGCCCACGCCGGTCTGTTTGGCGCCGGGCTTGGCCACGCCGCTGGTGTCGGTCTGGAGGTTGCAGATGGTGACGGGGCGGTTTTTCTGCGCGCACTCGCCGGCGATGCCTTTGCCGACGGGGATGATGCTCACCATGTCCAGCAACTGCGGCGGCAACCCGGCTTGCGCGAGGAGGCGCAGGAGTTGCGTCGGCTCGTGCAGCTTGTGGATGGTGCCGGTTTCGGAATTAAATTTCGCGAGCGTGTCGCGCAGAATTTTTTCAAGGTCGGGTTGGGGCATAAATTTTCTCCATCAAAAAAGGAGTTTGCGCTTAGCTAATTTTTGTCGTGAATCAACGGCCACTCTCCAACTGGTATCTCGGCAGAAAATACTGATTTGTGCCGTTACCAATATGTAGCCCATCCACGCGCCACTCAATCATTCCCCACCGTGCAACGGCTTCTGCATCGGTCTGAACTTTACCTAACTCGCCACAGTCTTGAAAATATGGGCTGCCGCGACCAATTTCAACGCGTGCCTGAACAGAATAGCCGTTAGTAATGGGTTCAATGTAAACGTATGCACCATAAAATGCCGGCCCATATTTTCCATCCCCCCAACTCACCACGACTAACCTATTCATTTCCGTGGTTCCTGAATTACTTTCAATAAAAGCTCCAAATAAATACCCCATTAGAAGCGCAATTATTGCAACTACGGCGAATAATATAAATCGTTTCATTGTGCAAAAAATTATTTGCTCGCT
>JBEEMY010000519.1:0-2576 GCA_041192415.1 Verrucomicrobiota bacterium
AGGATCATCCGCATTTTCATAATTGAATTCCTTTCCATGCCGCCCAACACAAACGATGAGCAAATAGATGACGACGATATTTATCGCATAATCGGTGGTGGATTATGGGCGATAGCCTTCTTCCGCATCTTGGAAAAATTGAACATGTTGAAAAAGTGCATTCCGCCTAAAACAAGCATCACAATTCCAAGCTTCGTCGAAATATATTCAACTCCTTGAACGAGGTCAGTCGGCTTCTCGCCAACGCGAAGAAAGAGAAGAATAAATCCTATATTGACCAAGTAAAAACCAACGACTAGGAGGTGATTCACCGAATCGGCCATCTGTTGATTGCCCGAAAAAGCATCAACCAGAAATATCCGGCCGTTCTTGTGGAGAGTGCGCGCAACCCAAATCGTCATGCCGAGACTGATGAGAAAATATGCAACGTAGATGCCGAGGCTAGTATTCATAGTTTAGTTTGATTTATTTTTGTTTGTTAAATTTGGGCAAGCAGCAGCTTCGCCCCACTTTGTATTGGAGCGCAGACATTCACCGCGTTTCTCCCTTCAACGCCGCCCACGCATAGACGATGGGCAGATAGGCGAAGACGATGTTGATGGCGTGATAACCGATTCGCCGCCAGCAGTTCGTCAGGTAAGGCCGCATATCAAAAATAAACGTCCCGGCAATCAACCTCACCGTCCAGAACACCGCGAAGAACGCGCACAACGCCCGCGCCAGATTGCCGCCCGCCGCGAGCGTGCTGGCGAACGTGAGAGTGATGATGCAAAAGCTCACGAGGCAAAGCCCGATGAACGTGTAATAGACCCAAAACATTTGGCGGATGAACGGCGGCAGCGCGGCGAGGTGCGAACGCATCTGCACAACGCGCGGCATGAGCGCGCCCGCGCACATCAGACCGAGGTGCATCAGGCCGGCGATTTGCAAAGCGAGGGTGAGGTTGAACATTTTCATGGCTGCCTTTCAGGTTGCGCCGAGTGCGTGGAGCATCGGCAGGATTACGTTGCGGATGAATGTCGGATGAAAGAGCCAATAGGCGGGGCCGAGCGTAAAGAGGAACATGAACAGCCGCCCGCGCACACCGCCGCCCAAACCCAGCGTGCGGCCAATTTTGCTGCGCTCAATCAAAACGCCCACGCCTTGCAAAACAAAATAGCCCGTCGGCAAACCAAACCCACCGCGCGCAGGCAGCGAGATGACGAGGTCGTGGATGACACCTGAAATCAGAAACACGCCCAACGTCGCCCACGCCACGCCCGCGCGCCGCGCAAGCGGACGAAAGGCGAGATTATGCACGAGGATATTGAATGCCGTATTCCAGCGCGCACCCCAGAAATCTGCGAGCGACTTGGCGAGCAGCGGCGCACGCATCACCGGATCGGCGGCGACGCCTGCGCTTCGCCACGCGAGCGCGAGAAGATGGAAGCCACCGAAGTGAACGAAGATAATTCCGCCGATGATGCCCAACCAGCCCGTCAGCAAAGGCGCGAGATGAAACGTGTCGTTGGCGGCAAACCAAAATAGCGCAGCGCCCACAATGGTTTTGGTCGCGGCAAAAATCCAAAGCGCCGGGCCGGAAACTCCGGTCACCTGCCCCGTCAAAAATTTATTCGCATCCATGCCCGGCCACGCGAACAGGAAAGCAAGCGAACGCACGCCGAACCCACGTTTGCCAGCGGCGCAAGCCCGTCGCCAGATGAGCCATTTGCAGCCAAAGAAAACCGCCAGCGCCAGCACACACATGAAAACCCACGGCTCAAATTGCAGTTGTATCGCCACAGCAGCGGCGGGAAGCACGGCCAACGGAAACCAGTCGAGCCACTTTTTGCGCAACGGAATCCGGCAACTGCCATTGAGGCAATTCCGGTTCGCGGCAATCCAGCGATAAACCGCGCGAAGCAAAATCATCGCGCCCGGGATTTGCGCCACAGCAAACAACGGCCACGCCCACCAGATGCGCCGCGCGATTTGCACCAGCGCGTCCGCACCGCCGTAAGTCCGTCCGTCCGCCGCCAGCAGTTTCATTTCGACCAACGACTCGTCCGGGTTCAAACCAATCTGCCGCTGCACCCACGGCGTTTGCAACGGCGCGAGACTAAAATGATGACGCCGCAACATCGGCGCGAACCGTGCCACCGCGCCGCTGCAAAGCGAACACTCACCGTCGTAAAGCACCCAGCCTTGCGCCGCTTCCGTTGTTCGTTCTGTGATTGCAGTGTTCACAAATTAAAATCATTTGCCGATGCCCAGCAGTTTTTGGATTTGGCCGCTGAACTTCGCAAATTTGGTGAACGCGCTCGCCGGCCAGTGGCAGATCTGCCCATACCAACCGTTCGTGACTTCAAAAAATCCGGCGAGGTCGCGCAGGCGTTGTTCCGTGTATTCGCTGGTGTCCGAATCTTTGTCCGCCTTTTCAATACACTCGCGCAACATCACGAGCGTCGGGTCAATCTCCCGTTTCTTCCGCTCATCCAGCACGATGCGGAAGGTATCCCACACGTCCGGCAGCGCCTCGAAATGATCGCGCTTGTCGCCCATCACATGGACGAGTTTCACGATGCGCCAGCCCTGCA
>JBEEMY010000520.1:0-2564 GCA_041192415.1 Verrucomicrobiota bacterium
CACGGGCCAGACGTTGGTGAATTCGCCCGCGCGGCTCGTGAAGTTCAGCGGCCTCGTGCCGCTTTATGCCGACAAGATTTTTGCCGGCGCGGAAGTGCAATACTCGTCCAGCGTCAACGGTCAGTCCGGCGCGCGCATCAGCGACTATTGGCTGGTGAATGTGAACCTCTACGCGCGCGAACTTGCTCCGGGGCTGGAAATTACCGCCGGCCTCTACAACGTGTTCGATGCGCACTATGCCAATGCCGGCTCCACCGAACATTTGCAGAATGCGATCCCGCAGGATGGACGAAATTTCCGCGTGCAACTCACTTACCATTTCTGATGAACCGCCTGCCCGGCCAACCCCCGCTGCCGCGCGCCGCCCGCTGGAAATTATTTTCCCGCGCGCTGGCCGGGCTGGGGTTTGCGCTGGCGCTGATGTTCGCGCCGGTCAGCCGCGCGGACGAAGCGGCGGAGCAAAAAGTAAAAGCGGCGTTCGTCCCGCACCTCATCGGCTTCGTCACCTTTCCTGCCGACGCGTTTGCGGCTGCCACCGACCCCATCCGCGTCGCGGTGCTGGGAAATTTTCCGCTGGGCAACGAAATGGAAAAAACTCTAGCGGCGCAAGCCATTCAAGGCCGCGCCGTTTTCATCCAGCATTACACGAACGCCGCTGACACCGCCGGCTGCCACGTCCTGCTCGTCGGCAAATCCGAGGCGGCACAGTTCAAGAGCATCCTCGCCGCCACCGCTGGCAAGCCCGTCCTCACCATTGGCGATGCGGAAGGTTTTGCGGCGGCGGGCGGCGTGATCAACTTTCTCCGCGAGGACGGCAAGGTCCGTTTTGAAATCAACCCCACCGTCGCGAGCGCGGCTCATTTGAAAATCAGCTCACGCCTGCTACAAGCCGCGCACGTCATCCAACCCTGAACCATGCTGTCACTCCGCGACATCTCACTCACGCGCAAGCTGGTCTATTTCAGCCTGGCGGTGACGGGCGTGGTGTTGTTGCTCGCCAGCGCCGCGTTCGTGGCGCGTGATGCGAATAATTTCCGCGAGCAGTTGAAGTCCGACCTGATCAACCGCGCTGATCTGGTCGCCAAGAATCTTTCCGCCGCCGTCGTGTTCGACAACGAGGGCGATGCGCGCGATGTGCTAAATTATCTTTCCACCGACCGTCACATCACCTTTACCGCCGTGTTCCAGCGGAACAACCGCGAGTTGGCGCGCATTGTCCGACCCGACTTGGCTGACCACGCTGAGCCGGTTCCCATGCGGCTGATTGGGGAACAATTTGAAAGCAACTGTCTGTGGGTGATGCGCGAAGTCCATTCGCCCACGGGTGAACGCGTCGGACAGCTGTTCATTCAAAGTGATCTCAAGGGATTGCGCGAACGGATCAAGGAAGACATCCTCATCTCGCTCGGCGTGCTGTCGTTTTCCATGCTCATCTCGCTGCTGCTGGCCACGAAATTGCAGCGCCTCATTTCCCGCCCCATCCTCGAACTCGCGCAAACCGCCGATGAAGTCGTCGCGCGCCGGGATTATTCCATCCGCGCCACCAAAGACAGCCGCGACGAGATTGGTCACCTCGTCGATCGTTTCAACGAAATGCTCGCGCAGGTCGCCTCGCGCGACGAAGCGCTCCACGCCGCGCAAGCCCAACTCGAACAGCGCGTGGCCGAGCGCACCGCCCAGCTCACTGCCGCCAACCAGACCCTGCGCGAATCCGAAGTGCGTTTCACCCTCGCCTTCCAAGCCAACCCGCTCGCCATGTGCATCGCCACGCTGGACGATGGCCGCATCCTCAACACTAATGATTCGCTCCTCCGCATCCTCGGCCGCGCGCGCGAAAATGTTTTGAACCGCACGCTCACCGAAGCCGGTCTGTGTCCGAACTCCGCGCATTTTCAGGAATATGCCCGCGACCTGCTCGCCGGCCTTTCCGTCCGCGACCGCGAGTGTGTTTTCCAAAACGCCACCGGCCAGTCGCGGCACGCACTCGTCTCGCTCGCCCGCATCCAGCTCGACCAAACCTCCGCCGCGCTCGTCATCATCAACGACATCACTGACCGGTTAAACCTCGAAGCCCAGCTTCGTCAGTCGCAAAAAATGGAAGGCATCGGCCAGCTCGCAGCTGGCGTCGCGCACGATTACAACAACATCCTCACCGTCATTTCCGGCCACGTTGAAATGCTGCTCATGGATTACCGCCATGACCAGTTGATCACCGAGTCTTTGACCCAAGTCGCGACCGCCGCCAATCGTGCCGCCAATCTCACGCGCCAGATTCTCGCCTTCAGCCGTCGCCAAGTCATGCAACCCAAGTGCGTCGAGTTGAATGAAATTGTCGCCAACCTCGTCAAGATGCTCGCCCGCGTCCTCGGCGAACACATCACGCTCGAATTGCACCTACTGCCCACGTTGCCCAACGTTCACGCGGACATTGGCATGATTGAACAGGTCATCACCAACCTCGCCGTCAACGCCCGCGACGCCATGTCCGGCGGCGGACGCCTCACGCTCTCCACCGAATTCATTCGCCTGGAAGCCGACGTCGCGCGCCAACATCTGCAAGCGCG
>JBEEMY010000521.1:0-2562 GCA_041192415.1 Verrucomicrobiota bacterium
CACGCATCCGTGGATAATTCACTGGAGGTCGTCGGTGATCTCGCGCTGGTTCGCCCCGGCTGCTTTGCCGTCACCATTGTCGGCACGGCCATCTTCGTGGTCGCCCTGCCCTTCGCCGCGCTGTCTGGCAGCGTGCATGACACGGCGGATACGCTCGTGATTCATCCCGCCGAAGCCACCTTCACCCGCCCGCTCGGTGATTTCTCCACGCTCAACTGACCGCGCGTGAAGTCCGCCGCAAAGTTTTCCATCGTCCTCGTCACCACGCCGGATTTGAAAACGGCGCGCGCACTGGCCCAAGCCGCGCTGTCCGCCAAACTCATTGCCTGCGCGAATCTCGTCCCGAAAATCGAATCGCTTTTCTGGTGGCGCGGAAAAATTGCCACCAGCGCGGAAGCGCTTTTGATTTTGAAGACGCAAAAATCCAAGCTGGCCGCGCTGGAAAAACTCGTCCTTCAAAAACATCCCTACGCCACGCCGGAATTTTTGGTGCTGCCGGTCAGCGCCGGTTCCAAAAACTATCTCGACTGGCTGGCCGCCAGTTGCCGGTAAATTTTCCTTTGAACCCATGCTGGGCGGGCGTAGATTCGCGGTGTGAAACTCGAACTGAATGACCTCGGTGCGCTACTGCTGCTCGCAGTGCTGGGCTTCACCATCGGGTTTGGTTTCATGATGTTTCGCTGGATGCTGGCCGTCCACCGGCGACAGCAGCCGGAGCAAAAAGTTTTTCGTCCGCTGCACTATTTCTTTCCTCGCCGAACTCATTCACCCAGCCGTCCTGAATGTTGGATCGCCGTGCGGTCAGCCACGCCTGAAGCGGTCAAGTTGGCGCTCGGCCTCAACCACGCCGCGCCCTGCTCGTGGGAAGAAGGACTCGCGGGCGGGCACGAATTTTTCATCAGCCCGCGCGTCCACGGCTGGGTCATCATCACCGGCCTCGGCCTGCCCGAACCGGGCGATGACGTGGATGCGACGTTTCTATTTCTCACTGCGTTGAGCAAACAGCTTGGGCACGTCCAATACTTCCACGCCAGCCGCCTGTTGCGCCATCACGCTTGGGCGCGATTGGACGATGGCTGCGTGACCCGCGCCTACGCGTGGACGGGCGAAACCGTTTGGAACCAAGGCAACGAAACCCTTCCTGAAAACGAAGTGGGTCTAAAAACATTCGCCTACGGTGACAACACCGCAACGTTTGGCGATGCCGAAATAAATTTCGGAAAAGTCCCGCGCCTCGCTGCGCGCTGGAGCCTCGACCCAGCGGAGGTGAAATTACATTCCAACCGGCAGGCCACCGGCATCGCCGGCGAATCGGCACTTGGTTGAAAATTTTGGTTGCGGGAATTTTCCCGCAGGCGCACAGTGCGGCAACGAAAGGAAGCCTATGTCATTCAGCATTGAACTCGAACTCCAGAAGTTTCCCAAAAAAATCACGCTCAAGGACGGCAAGAAAGCCACGCTCCGGCCACTCAAGGCGGACGACGAAAAAGAATTCCACCTGCTCTTCCAAGGCATTCCCGAACATGAGCGGATGTTCATCAAGCATCGCGTGCAAGACATCGCCGTCATCCGCGACTGGTGCAAACACATTGACGTGGGTCGCAACCTGCCACTCGTCGGCGTGCTGGACGGTAAAATTGTCGGCTCGGCCACGCTGCACCAGCAGCTCGGCGGTTGGAAACGACACATCGGGCGCGTGAGCGTGCTGGTGCATCCGACGTTTCGCGGACGCGGGCTCGCGCGGGCATTGATTTCTGAAATCCTCGACATCGCCCGCCGCGCCGGCCTCGAACGCGTCGAAGCGGAGTTCATCGGCCAGCAGGATGCCGCCGTGAAAATGTTTGCCATGCTCGGCTTCAACAAGCTCGCCCACTTCGAGGACTATGTGAAGGATATGCAAGCCATCACGCACGACTACATCTTGATGGGACTGGATCTGCGGACGGATGAAGAATACGCCGGTGTCGGCGGATGAATTTACGATTGGCGATTTATGATTTACGAGTCGCCATTTTTTAGAACAACAAAAACCAGCCAGCGCGTAAATCGAAAATCGTAAATGACCCCGGAATCCTGTCCCAACTGCGGCGCGGATGTGCCGCGCAACGCCAAGGCCTGCCCCGATTGTGGTGCGGATGAAAAAACCGGCTGGTCGGATTCTGCTTACGCAGGCAGCCTCGGAATTCCGGACGAGAATTTCAACTACGAAAAATTCGTGGCGGAAGAATTCAGCACCGAACCGAAGCCGCGCGGGATTTCCTGGTTATGGTGGTGCACCGCTTTGCTCCTCATTTTTCTGTTTTTATGTTGCCAAGGGTTTAGTTTTCCGAATACTTCTGCTTTGTCCTTAGCTCCTTTTTCGAAAGAAGCAGGAAGTGCTTCTGCCTTAATGGGGGCTTTTCAGATGGGAATAGGTGCTATGGCCGCCGCCTTGGTGGGTGCTTTGAGTAACGGCACCAGTTTACCCATGACAGGCGTAATGGCTGGCTGTGCCTTGTTAGGTTTACTTATCTTTAGGATTGGTAGAGTGGTATTGGAGAAAAGTAAGCGATAATAAGGTAG
>JBEEMY010000522.1:0-3267 GCA_041192415.1 Verrucomicrobiota bacterium
AGCGGCCTTGCTGCCGCTGGTTTACTCCGCTGATTTTTCCAGCGCTTTCAAATCTTCCGCCAGAAACTGCGCCACATCCTTGAACCGCGCCACATTGTCTGGATTCATCGCCATCAGCGTCTGGTGCGCTTCGAGGCTGGTGCGGGTGATTTGTTCGTGCGAAGGATTGCCGGACTCCGGCTGGCAGGGCTGCGCGTCGCCGGTCAGTTCCGCCGCGCCGGCCTTCATGTGGAACAGGTGCGCTGCCCCGAGATTTTCCAGCAACTCCGCCACGCGCGTCGTGGCGTTCAACAGTTCAATGCCCTGACATCCGGTTGCGCCCTTGGGATTCAGCTTCATGCCGAAGCCGCAGAGCACGCCAAGAAACGTGCTGTCCATCAACACGCACTCGGTGAGATCAATGACGAAATGTTTGTAGCCCTTGGCCGCCACCTCGTTCAACACCGTCTTGAAGTCCGGGCTGCACGCAAAGTTCGCGCGGCCAGTGACCCGCAGGCACGCCGTTTTGTTTTCAACCAACACTGAAATGTTCGCGTTAGCCATTTTGATTCCTGAAATGATTTTAAGCGGTCGCCGTCGCTGGCGTTATAATCTGCACCAGCGCCTGCTGCAACACCAGCGCCTCGTCCAGCCCGCTGCTGACCAGCTTCTGGTTGCAGCGGAGCAAAACTTCCAGCGCGTTCACCAACTCCGACGCGCTGTATTTTTTGACCTGCGGCAGGGCTTTGTAAAGCACATACGGATTGGTGGCGAGCGGGTTGAATTTTTTATCCGTCGGCATTTTGTCCGGTGAAATTTTTTCCAACTGCGCCTTGAAGGAATTGTAGTCGCGCGATTCCTTAATCCAGCCTTCGCGCATCATCTCTTTGAGGAACAGCAGCGCGCGAATCTTCCCGGTCAGCCCGTAGAGCAAGCCAATCTCCGACTTGTCTTTGTTGATCTTCGCACGGATTTCCCAAAGCTCCTCATCGAGGCATTTCAACAGCGCGGGCAGATTCCGGTCGCCCAGCGCATCGCCGAGGGCGAAGGCGCGCGCGGATTTGTTTAGCGGACAGATACGCGTCACGTCCGCGAGTTCAACCTTGGCGCGCTCGCCGACGGAGACGCACAATTTTTCCACTTCGTTTTCCAACTGCCGCGCGCTGCTGCCGGCGCGTTGCATCAATTCCATCAGCGCCTCGCGGGAAATTTCTTTCGACCGCACCTTGAGCGCGTTGCGCGCGGCGATTTGCGCGCGGTCCGCCCAGTCCCGGTCATCCATCGACCACGCGGCGAATTCCTCCGCCGTGCCGAGCTTGTCTACGGTCTTGTAAAAAACTTTCCGCTTGTCCGCCTTCGTCGCGCTGATGAGTAGCCGGACGTTCTGCCATTGAAAAGTTTTCAACTCCTCGGCCAGCTCGCCGAGCGTCTCGGTCACGGCGGCGGACTTGGCCGTCTTGTCGTCGTTGAGAAAATTGCAGTCGCGCAGCCAGACCACTTTACCGCCGCCGAAGAAGGGCAGGGTGAGCAACGCCTCACGCAACTTGCCGAGAATCGTAAGCGCTTCGCCGCTGTTGGCAGCGGTGGCTTCGATGGTTTCGTGATCCATCCCGCCAAGCTCGGCGGACCATTCATTGAAGATTTGTTTCGCGCGCTGCTTGACGGCCAGATCGTCATCACCGCAGACGAGGGAAAGTGGTGCGTGAGACGTGATGCGTGATTCAGTGGCCATGGCAGACGTGTCTTTGCAATTCACGAATCACTCGTCACTCCTCACTTTCACCAGACTCGTTCATCTTTTCCAGCACCGAACTCATGTCCTCAACCGACTCGAAAAGTTTTGCCGAGACGAACACCGGTTTCTTCTGCGCCGCTGCCAGTGCGAGGCAATCGCTCGGACGCGCGTCCAGTTCCACAATTTTCCGCTCGGAGTGCAGTTCGTTTTGCTGGAGCAAAATCAGCCGCGCAAAGTAGGTAGAATTTTTCAGGTCGGTGATGACCACGCGCTCGACCGTGATGCCAAAGCCTTGAAAAACGCGGTTGATGAGGTCGTGCGTCAGCGGCCGCTCCTTCGGCGTGTCGCGGAGAAACATCCCGATGACCGCGCCCATCTGCGGTTCAACTTGGATGACGAAAACTTTCTGGTCATTGCCCACGAACAGCGCGCAACTGTTATTGGCCGGCAGGATTCCGCGAATTTGAACAGGCACGACATCGGTTTTCACGCCGTCAGTTTAAGCCGCAAACTTGAAATGACAAGTCCGGCGCTCGAATGCTGGCTTCCAGCCGAAATAATTTTTCCTACGGATTCTGCACGCGATAGAAGCGTTGCGGTAGCTTATTGGTATCCACAAACGTGAATGGCAGCGCCGCCGGATTCGTGATGAGGATTGTCGTCCAGTTCACGCTGGCCAGATTCGTCGTCGCCGAAATCGTGTAGCTGGTTGCCACTGCGCCGGTGATGACGAGGCTCACGTTTGTGGCCGTCACCTTGAATGATTGGAAACCGGGGCGGATGGTTGGGGTGATGTTGAAATTCATCGAACTCACCGCCACCCCGCCCGCCGCCACCACGGAAACCCGCCGCCAAAATTCGTCCCCTTGATGACCACGCTGCTGCCCACGCTGCCGCTCACCGGCGAAAGGTTCGTGATACCATCGGCTAGCGCGCCATCCACGCGGGCGCGATATCCGTCCGCGAGATTTTCCGGCAAGGCGCTGAAAAAAGTCAGCCCCGCGTCCAATTCAATCTGGCGCGGTGACGTCAGGTAAGTTTGCCAGGCACTGCTCAATCCGTTCGTGGCGTTCGGAATGGAAATGGCCATGACGCGGTTAGTGCTGTTCAGCCGGCTCAACGCCGTGCCAGCGCCGAGCGGAACCGCCACGACAATTTTCCAGGTGTTTGACGGGATGAAAACTTTTCCGCTCGGTAGCAGGTTCGTGCCAAAGCCGCTTGGCCCGCAAATGATCAGTAGTTCATTCGTGGACAATTGCGCTCGGCAGTAGCTTTCAAAATTGCCCCACGGCGATTGGTTGTTCGCCGCCGACTGCGGCATGATGTTAGACATGAAAAAGACCGCGTCATTATCTGCGCGCGAGGCGGTCCGGTCGGCTGACGGGCAGAGATGGCCGCGATTGAAGCCGATGGCGCCCACGCCCACATAGTCCGTGGTGGTGATGCGCGTGAAGCCCGCCGGCAAATTCGTATCAGTGAAAAAAGTCGTGGAGCGCGTCGCGGAGCCGATGTCCGCCGCCGTCAAATCCCAACTGGCCCAGACCGGTTCGTTC
>JBEEMY010000523.1:0-2557 GCA_041192415.1 Verrucomicrobiota bacterium
CAAACCGGTGCGATGTTCCCAGATCAATTGGCAGCTCGGATAATCATAAACGGTGACGAGCGAATCCGGCGTTTCCGAATCGTCGTCCAAAATAAATTTTCCACCGGCGGCGGTGACAGACTTGGGATTCTGCGGCGGCAATCCCATCGAAGCAATGTTTAGCAGATGCACGCCCCAATCGGTCATCAGTCCGCCCGCGTAATCCCAGAACCAGCGGAAGTTGAAATGAAAATGATTCGCGTTGAACGGACGAAGTTGCGCGGGGCCGAGCCACATATCGTAATTCACACCGGCAGGAACCGGGCCGTTGGCGACGTGGCCGATGCTCGGCAGCCAGTCCAGAAAAGCCCACGCGCGCGCGAGACTGACATGGCCGAGCTTGCCGGACTTGATGATGTCCGTAGCTTCGATGATGTGCGCCGCGCTGCGCCATTGCGAACCCATCTGAGCGACACGGTTGTGTTTTTTCACGGCCTCCAGCATCGCGCGGCCTTCGTCCACGGTTTTCGCCAGCGGCTTCTCTACGTAAATATCCTTGCCCGCCTGCGCCGCCATCACGGTTGGCAACGCATGCCAATGATCCGGCGTGGCAATCAAAACCGCGTCCACATCCTTGCGGTCGAGCACGCGGCGAAAATCTTTGACGGTGTCCGGCTGCTTGCGGTCGTGCGTCTTGCAAACGTCCAGCGCCTCGGCGAAACGTGATTCATCAATGTCGCAGACCACGGCGCACTCCACCTCCGGGTTGAGAAAAAAACACGCGAGGTCGCCGCCGGAAACGCGGCAGCCCATGCCGCCCGCGCCGATGAGGCCGATGCGGATTTTGTCATTCGCGCCCGGCTCGCCCGCGCGCGCCACGCGGATGAACGGCGCTTGAAACGTGCCCGCAGCGATGGCGGCGAGCGCGGACTGGCCGATAAATTTTCTGCGAGAAAGGTCAGGCATAAAAATGTTTCCCGCGCCAGGGTTGGCCGACGGCGGGACGCGTCACACAGAACTCATTGGTTGTTGACGCGATAAAAATGTCACGGCGGGACGAGCGTGGACAGGTATTGCAAATCCGGATCCATCGCGCCGCTCACATCCGGCGCGGACGCGCCCCAACCGGGGCCTTGCGGGCCGCTCGTGGGCTGGGCTTCGGTGATTTTATTGTCGTTGATCAAGTTCGGTCCCTTCCACTTGTGAAATTCCGTGTGACCGTCTGCGAAGGTGATGCTGCTACCGTTGTTGTGGCGCGAGGCGGGCAGGTTCCAAAAGGTCTTGCTCGCGGCCGCCACCGTCGGGCTGTAAATGCCGATGGCATTGTTATCAATCGAATTTTCCGCCTCGTCCAAAAAAACGGCGGCAAGCGTTGGCGAGGGATTGTTCATCTGCGAAAATTTCAGATACGTTCCCGCCGTGGCATTCACATCGGGACCACCGGCGGGAACGTTGTTCCAGTTCATGCCCGTGCTCATGGAGTAGCTGCGAAAACGGGTGATGCTGGTGCTGCCATTCACGAACGAACGGTCTGCCGGGCAATGGTAAATTTTTGAGTTGGGATTGTAGGGGTAGAGGACGCCATTGATGATGGCGAGGTCGTTCTGGTCCTGCCGCGCATTGCCGGTGTAACTGAACAACCCCGCGCCACCGGCGCGCACCCAGGCACCGGGGCCGCACTGGGCGTTGCCGGACGTGTGGTTGTTGACCACGGCATCGTTGTTGTCGCCCGCATACATGATGACGGCGATGGTCATCTGGCGGATGTTGCCCGCTGACTGCGTGGTGAACGCGCGCGACTTGGCGCTCGACAAAGCCGGCAGCAACATCGCCGCGAGAATGGCGATGATGGCGATGACTACCAGCAATTCAATGAGCGTGAATCCAGCGCGGAAGCATTTTTTGGTGGCGGGCAGCATACAAAAATTGTGGCAAATCAAAATCCGCTTTTGCGATGCGGAAAAGCTGCTTTGCACAGCCACACTCTTGCATCCGGCGCGTTTTTTCAAAACGGAAAAGTTGTGGCTTTTCTTGTGGTTTTGTAACTGACGGACGTTGCCATTACTGCGGCGTGCTGACGCTGCGCACGCTCCAGTCGTAGTAGAGATAATTTCTGCGGGCAGGGGATTTGCCGGAATGGACAGGCAACAGCGGGACGTAGCTTTGATACGTCGCGCCGCCGATGCCAAGGCTGGTCAATAGTTGCTGGTCGCAGTCCGTCATGGCCCATGAGTCGGAAGGTCGCCGGATGGACAGGTGCTTTTTATTTTGGGCGAAGGGCGTATTTGGCCGACCAAAGGGAAAAACCACTACGTCATTGCCCGTCGGCGGATCGTTGGTGACGGTGCTTTGTGAGAAATAACTGACGGGAACGCTTAACGGCGGTGCGGGAGCAAGATTGGGTAGCTTAAATTTTTGCGCGGGGCAAATTGCAACAATCGCGGTGTTTAATGTCAGCGGCTTTGGGGCCGGATAGGCGAGATAACTGGTGAGATACGCCGCGAGCGAGCCGTTATAGCGGTTGGGGTCACCCGCCACGCCGCTGTCGGTATAAGTATAAAACATCCCCGTCCAACAA
>JBEEMY010000524.1:0-2548 GCA_041192415.1 Verrucomicrobiota bacterium
GCCCTACCAAAAGCTGCACCCGTTCAGCCGTCACTCGAAGTTTGGTTTGACGACAGCCCACTCTACGCGGAAGATAGTGCCTCAACGATGGACACTAACTGGCGCACAACTTTGGGAATTGCATGAAGACCCTTCTGGTTTTGTCGCCCCATCCTGCCTTTGCCGAAACCATCGGCGACGCCCTCGCGGCTGACCAATTTCGCATCATTCACCGCTCCAGCGTTGACGATTGCGAACCGCTGCTCGTTCACGGACTTGTTTCCGCCTGCATCCTGGATGTGGATTTGCTCGGCGTGGAAAACGTCTGGATCATCGAACGTCTCCGCCGCCACGATGCCAAAACGCCGCTCATCGCCTACGCCGAAAACGCTTCGGCCGACTGGGAAGAAGAAGCTTTTCTGCGCGGCGTCTCGCACATTTTACCCAAGCCCATCCGCAGCCGCCTGCTCAATTCCGTGCTGGAAAAATTATTGAACCAGCCGTCCGCCGCGCCGCGTTTCGTGCCGAATATTCCCGCCGGCAACACCGCCATCTTCAACCGCGCCGCCGCCGACCCGCAGGCCGCTGGCCGTTTCGCCAACACCACGCAGACGCTCGATGTGCTGCGCGATTTTTCGTCCATCCTCACGCACTCGCTTAATGCCGAGGCGATGCTGAAACAATTCCTCCGGTTCCTGCGCGAAACTTTGAGCGTGAACCGCGCGGCAATTTTCCTGAATCGCCCCTGCTCGCCGCTCACGGAAGTGACGTCGCGCGACACGTCGCGGCGTTTGCACGCGGCTTCCGCCACCGGCATTGCGCCCGGTTTGCTTGAGCACATCGAACTCTCGCTCGACTCCGGCATCGGCGCGCAAGTGTCGCGGCTCGGCAGAATTCTCCGCCGCGACAGCGACGAAGTCCGCGCCGACAGCGAGACGCAGAAAGAATTTGAACTGCTCGGCGCGCAGGTCGCCGTGCCGATTTTGGATCGCGACGCCGTCATCGGCGTGGCCGTGTTCGATGGCCGCATCACCGGCGAACCGCTGGTGAACGTGGAATTGGAAATGATTTTCCGCCTGCTGGAACAGGTCGGCCTCGGCCTCCGCAACATTTCGCTGCACGACCAGTTGTCCGGCAACCACACGCTGATGTCCGACGTGCTCAAAGAATTGAGTAGCGCGTGCATCGTGATCGGGCGCGACCTGAAAGTGCTGCACGCGAACAAGGCTGCGCGCCGCCATTTCGGGCGCAAGAACGAGCGCACCGGCGGCTTGGATTTCAGCGACCTACCACAACAACTCGGGGCAAAAATTTATCAGGTGCTCAAGACAGGCTCCGCGCTCGAACCGTTCCGCTACGAACCGGAAAATTCGCCCGGAACGATTTATAAAGTCAGCATCGTGCCGTTTCAGCGCGGCAATTCCGCCCTGCCCGCCTCCGCGTTGCTCACCGCCGACGACCTCACGCAAAGCGAGCAGCTCCGCAACCTCGAAGTCGAGACCGCCAACCTGCGCCTCGTCCGCACCATGGCCGACCGCATGGCGCACGAAATCGGCAACGCCATGGTTCCGCTCTCCACGCACCAGCAGTTGCTCGCCGAAAAATTTGACGACACCGAATTCCGCGAATCGCTCGGCATCGCGATGGGCGAAGGCGTGAAGCGCGTTTCGCGGCTCGTCAGCCAGATGCGTTTTCTCGCGCGCGAAGGCCACATCGCCAAGGACGCCTGCCCCGTGGAGAAGCTGGTGCAAGACGCGTTTCAGGAAGCCATGCGCCAGCAGCCCGCCGAGGGCGCGCAGTTGAAATTGGAAAACAGCGGCCTGCCCTACGTCGTCACCGGCGACCGCGCCGCGCTGAAGCACGCCTTCTCGGAAATTTTGCTGAACGCCATTCAGGCGAACCCCAAAGCCGCGAAGATTGGTGTGAACTTTTCGCCCAGCGGCAGCACTGGCGAACGCGTCGTGACCATTGAAGTGCAGGACAACGGCAGCGGCTTCACCGCCGATGCCGCGAAGAAAATTCCCGCGCCATTCTACACCACGCGCAACGTCGGCCTCGGCCTCGGCCTTTCCGTCTCGCAGAAAATCATCCAGAACCATCACGGCAAACTGGAGATCATCCCCTCGCCCACCGGCCTCATCCGCGTCTCGCTGCCACTGGAAACCGTCGCGGGTTGATTTGCCCCGACGAAGGTGGTGTTTTTCGCGCTGCGAAAAACCCGTCGCCGAGCGCAGCGTCAGGCGACGGAATCTTCCGTGCGCCTAAAAAATTCTCGCCACAAAGTGACCGCTGCGCGGTCAATGTCCGGTCGCAGCGCAACCGGACCCACCGCCCGCTTCCGTCAAAGACATAACCCCGCTCTAAAACTGTCCTTCCTTCTCCTTGAACAGCACGTTGAACGTTGTCAACGAGCCGTAGCTCTTGGTGATGTATTGCTGCATCTCCACCTTCTCGCCATCCGACAATTTTTCGTGCGCGTTAATTTTCTGTTCCAACACGCGCAGATTATTTCTGACCATCACAATCTTGTGGAAAAAAACTTCCAGCGGGACATCCTTCGACTGCAACG
>JBEEMY010000525.1:0-2544 GCA_041192415.1 Verrucomicrobiota bacterium
ATTGATGACGATGTAGTCGTTGCCGAGCGCGTGGTATTTGGTGAAAGCAATTTGCATCGGCAGAAGATAACAATCCAGCGGCGACGTGTAAAAACAGAACTGCCGAGGCTAGCGTCCTGATTTGGAGAGCCGCGACGTGTCGCCGATTTGCAACTGGGAGACATGTCTCCCAGTGACAAAGCGCGGTCATGCCCGCGCACTCCAAATCAGGATACTGCCCTACCAATGCCGCGCTTGTCGGTGGCTTTACAGCGGTAAGAATTCGTGCCGGATTTCTTTTCCGTCCAGATGGAGCAAGGCCACGCTGCGTTCCGTGCCCAGCTTGGGCTTGCCGGAGTAACCGGGATTGAAATAGAAAATTCCATTCACCGTCTCGGCAAATTTCTTGTGGGTGTGGCCGAACACGACCACGTCCGGCTGATGCCGCTGGAGCTGCGCCGCCAGCCGTTCCGAGGGCGCATACGGATTGACGATGTGGTGCACGAGAAATTTTTTCTCCGCAAGCGTGACGACTTCAGTTTCCTTAAAAGATAGTCCAAGGTCGGTGTTGCCGATGCAAACGGTCACGGGCGCGATGAATTTCAATTCCAATTCAATCATCGGCTCGCCGATGTCGCCCGCGTGCAGGATGTGATCCACGCCGGCAAATAATTTTTCCACGCGCGGATCGAGAAAGCCGTGGGTGTCAGAGATAATACCTAGTTTCATGAAAAGTGAGGAGTGACGAGTGCGGCGTGAATTTTCTTTGCGGATGCACGTGGAGGAATCACGCCTCACTCGTCACGCCTTGGCCTCCGCCGGTTCAACTTCATTTTCAGCGCGCGCCCCGGCGTTTTTTTCAGCCGGTGATTCGGCGGTGAGTTTCTGCGCGGCGGCGAATAACGCGGTGAACAGGCCGCCGCTCAAGAGCGTGTTGCGGAAAAATTCCAGCGTGGTCGGCCAGCCGCCAGTGCCTTTAGTGAGCGCCAGAATCCAGCCGGCGATGGTCTTGGTGTATTCCGGGTTGTGAAACGGATTGAACAACCACGACGCGGTGTTGGTGATGAGGTAAAATAAAATCGCGCCGAGCAGCCCGCCGCCAACGAGGTTGAGGAGCGAGGTCTGCGGCTTGAACCCGCGACCTAGCAACAGCAGCACGGCGTAGGCGGCGTAGTTGAAAGCGAGATTGGCGAGATTGGCGGCGCTCCAGACATTTTCATCAATGCCGGAAAGCTGATAATAAAAATTCAGTCCGATGTCCGTGGCGAGCAGCGCGACGAGCGGCAACCAGCCGACGAGGTTGCGCGGAAAGAAAACCCCAGCGCAAAACATAAAGGCATATACCACGCTGAAATTCAACGGCAGCAAACCCGGCACGCGCGAAAGCGCGAGCACGGCGATGAAGATGACAGGCAGGAAAAATTTACTTTTCACCGCGCGCACTCTAGCGCGGAAAGCGATGGATTGAAATTCTGAAATTTACGCCGGTTGCAGCGCGGATTTTTTGACAATCAATTCAAGGACGAGGGCGACGAGCTGCGCTTTGTTCAGCGGCTTTTGCAGAAATTCCACCGCCCCAGCCGCCAGCGCGCGGGCGCGAACCTTTTCCGGGTCGTCGCTGGAAATCATGATGATGGGCGTGTCTTTGATACCTTGGACGCGGTGCATCCAGTCAATTGCCCAAAAGCCATCGCGTTGATTGCCGAACATCACGTCGGGCGGGAAATTGATGTCGAGCACGATCACGTCCGGCTGTTCCTGCCGGATCATGTGCAACGACTCGGTGACATCGCCGGACATGAGCACCTTCACGCCATGGTCGCGCAGACAAAAATACACGGCGCGCTGGATGATCGGGTTGTCGTCAATCACCAGAACCTTGCCCTTCAACGGCGCTGTGGCAGTTGCGTTCATAAATCTGTTCCTGCTTCTCATCGGCCAACCGGTTGCGGGACTTGAGGCGCGTTTGAAGTCGTCGCCAACAACGTCGCGCCGCTGTCGGCCATCGCCGGGAGCAATGCCGACAAAAGTTTTTCAATTCCCACTCGGCTCGATGTGCTGTTAGTTTGGCGGCGTGAACAGCAACCATCCGCCAGCTTCCAACCTCAATCCGCCATCGGGGACGCGCAGCTTCTGGGCGCTCATCGTCACGCAGTTCCAGGGCGCATTCAGCGACAACGTGGTGAAAAACCTCGTCGTCCTCGCCGCCATCTTCGGCACCACGATGACGGCCACGGAGAAAAATCATTTCGGCGAATCCATCGGCGCGCTGTTCTCGCTGCCGTTCATTTTGTTTTCCATGTCCGGCGGTTTTCTCGCCGACCGCTTCAGCAAACGCTCCGTGATGCTCGGCGTGAAAGTTTTTGAACTACTCATCATGACGCTCGTCATCGCCGGGCTGTTCGATCGCATCCGACGCGAGTCCCTGGCCAAGACCATCGTCTTCCTGCCGCTGGCGATCTCGCTCGTCGGCGCATCGGTCATCTGGGGCTTCGTCTACGCCTGGCAGCCCGCGGGCGAGCCGCAGATCGGACTGCTGAACGCGATCGTCGTCGGCCTCGGTGG
>JBEEMY010000526.1:0-2541 GCA_041192415.1 Verrucomicrobiota bacterium
CCGGGCTGGGTGGCGAAACGGAGGCGGAAGGTCAAATTCACGGCCATGTTTTACCAGTAGCTGCCATGGTCTGCAAACCCGCACGAAAATGCCGCCGCGCCCGGCGGACGCGGCGGAGCGATTGCGCAAATTTGATTTTCCGGCATTGGGTTTTGACAATTGTGCATCCCCAGAACGTGCGATAGGTCGGGGCGTGATTTGTGTTAAATTGGAATCAATTCCACCGGGTAGCCAGTGCGCGTGATTGTGTCGTGCTGTGATGTGCCGCCCTGATTTTAATATGCAAAGATGTAAAAAGATTTTGCCGCCTCACACCGCACAAAGGCACTGCCATTATGCGACAGCATTTATGTGCGGTTTGAGCGCGTGGTGTTAATTGCTAAAATTTGAAACCCGTTGTTGCCATCTGAACCCAAGTTATTTCTGACCACCCCCTGAATTATTATGAAGACCACCACCCCACGTCTGTTCTCTGCCACCCGCCACGCCGGGAATTTTTTTCTGGCCACGTTATTCATGCTGCTGGCCGCGCGGGATGCGTCCGCGCAGTCCACTTACTATTGGGTGGGCCGCGACACGTCGCCGACCTTCTTCGGGGCGTATTGGAGTTACAACAACAATTTTTCGACCAGTTCAGGCGGGGGCGGTTTGGGTTCAACGATTCCCAGCCTGCAAAATTACCTGAACTTTGACGGCGCGGCGGTGGGCGGTTACACCAGCACCAACGACTTTGCGGCCGGGAGCGGCGGGTTCCAGATTTATTTCAAGAGCGGCGCGAGCGCGTATAACCTCTACGGTAATTCCATCACGTTCTACAATTTCAATGTCAGCGGCACGCCCACCGATCCGAACATCCAGAACGAAGGCGCGACCGTCCAGACCATCAATTTCCCAATCGTGGACGGCAACTCCAGCGGGGCGAATGGCATTCTCAACATCAACATCAACCCCGGCGGCGCGGGACCGCTGGTGTTCAATGGCTCCCTTTCCGCCTTGGACGCAGCCATCGCCACGCGCGCCATCAACATCTCCAACACCGCGGCCATCACTTTCAACGGCGTGATTTCCGACTTCAGTTCCAGCGGTAAAATCGCCCTGACTCAATTGGCCGCCAACACGATCACGCTGGCGGGCACCAACACTTACAGCGGACAGACGACGCTGGCTTCCGGCGGCACGTTAAACATCAACAACGCCACGGCGCTCGGCACGGGCACGCTGGCCTTGAACGGCAACGCGACCAACGACAACACCAGCGGGGCGGCGATCACCTTGGCCAATAACAATCCGCTGACGTTGAGCGGCGGCAGCTTGACGTTTCTTGGCACCTCCAATTTGAATTTCGGCACCGGTATCGTGACGATCAGCGGTGCGAACCGCACGTTGACGGTGGCTTCAAACACGTTGACGCTCGGCGGCGGCGTGACGGATGCGGGCGGCGCGAAAAAATTGACGAAGGCCGGCGCGGGAGCACTGATCTTGAACGCCGCAGCGGGAACGTGGACGGGCGGTTCGTCGGTAGATGCCGGCACGTTGACCATCGGCACGGATACGACCCTGGGCACTGGCAACGTGGCGCTCAACGGCGGCACGCTGGTCGCTGGCAACGGCGCGCGGGTGCTGGCCAATTCAGCGACGTTGATAGCCTCGTCCACCATCGGCGGCACAAACAATCTCACGGTAAACGGCGGGTTTACCAACTCCGGCGGCAGCCGCACCTTGACAGTCTTGAACACCGGCACGACCACGCTGGCGGGAAACATTTTCCTTTCGGATAACGACACAACGACCGGACGTGCGCTCACGATTACCAATGTTGGCCCTGTCATCATCAGCGGTTCCATCTCGAACAACAACGCGGGCAATACCGTGGCGGCTAGTCTCACCTACCTTGGCACGAACACGCTGACGCTTTCCGGCGCGAACAATTTCAGCGGCGCGGCGACCATCAGCGGCGGCACGGTGATTGCCGCTAGCACGAGCGCGTTCACTACGACGGCGGGCGTCACGTTGAGCGGCACGGTTGGCACCAGCACATTGGATGTTCAGACGGATGGCAGTGATGTCGCTTATCCCGTCAGTTTCGGTTCGGCTGCCATCGGCAGCACCGTTGCCTCGGATGTGAAAACCGGCAGCGTGGGTATCAATCACACGCTCGGCTCGCTGGGCACTGGTAACTCCACCCTCAACATTGTCAAAGGTCTCAACGTCGCCAGCGGCAACCCGGCCATTACATTTGGCACAGTGAGCTTGAACGCGGGAACGGCGGGCACAACCATCTTGAACCCGACCACCGCTAGCCTTTCGCTGGGTGCGGTTTCCATTGCCAGCGGCAGCAATCCAAAAACCTTGCAGCTTGACGGCACGAACACCAACAACACCATCACCGGAGCCATTGCCAACAATCTGAACGTCCTCACCGTGACCAAAGCCAACACCGGAACTTGGACGCTTTCCAATGCCGGTAACGCCTACTCTGGCAACACCACCGTCAGCGGCGGCACGCTCAACCTGACGGGCGGATCGGGCGTCACCAACGGA
>JBEEMY010000527.1:0-2538 GCA_041192415.1 Verrucomicrobiota bacterium
CCTTGTTGAGCTGCTGCGCGGAGGCGAGATCGTGGCCGAACGGTTTCTCGACGACGAGCCGTTGCCAGCCGGGGCCGTCTTTTTTCAAGAGGCCGGATTTGTGAACTTGCTCGACGACTTCGCCGAACTGGCTGGGCGAAATGGCGAGATAGAACAACAGATTATCATGCAGCGCAGGATTGCCGAAGGATGCGAGCTGTTTGTCGAGCTTGGCGTAGGCCGCGCTGTCGGTCAGATCGCCGACACAGTAAAAAATATTTTCCGCGAACGCCGCCCAGACTTTTTCATCCACCGGCTTGGTGCGGGAAAAACTGTCGAGCGCCGTGCGCAACTCCGCCCGCCAAGAGACATCCGTCTTTTCGCGGCGCGCAAAGCCGATGACGCGGAAGGTCGCGGGCATCTGCTTTTCCTTGAAGAGATGGTAGAGCGCGGGAATGAGCTTGCGCGCCGTGAGGTCGCCGCTGGCGCCAAAGATGACGATAGAACACGCGTCGAGGTTTTTGCGGTCGCCGTTGCCGCCCGCCGCCGGCATGGGGGAGTTCAAGGTTTGCATGGGGACACCTTCGCCAAATCATCGGCGGAATTCAATCCTCCTTGAGCATTATTTGCAGCCGCGCCATGAAAAGTTCGCAGGCTGGCGATGAATGATTTTCAACCCGTCAAAATCAACGTGCCGCTTGCGGGCGGGAACGTTTACGAATGGAAAGCAGATCGAGACAATTATCCAGCCACAGTAAGCGGCGCGGACTGCGGCCAGCCGGATTGGCCGGCAACACGGTGGATTTTGTCCGCGCTGACGGCGGCGAGGATTTCAAATGCGGCGCGGGATTTTTGGCGGCGCGTTCCAGCGTGGCGACGATGCGTTCGAACGAAGCGCTTTTCAGGAGGAAATCCGTCGCGCCGTTGGCGAGCGCGCGCTGTTTTGATTCAGGGTCGAAGCACGTCGTGAACATCACCACTTGCGTGCCGCGGGAGAGAGCCTTGATGGGGCGGATGGCGTCGAGGCCGTTCGCCTCGCCCATCTGGATGTCGAGCAGGATGGCGTCCGGGCCAGGCCGGCTGGCGAGTGCGCTCAACACTGCATTCGGCGAATGAAATTCCGCCGTGCAGCGCACCTCGTCGCACAGGCCAAGCAAATCTTTCAAAGCCCTGCGCACGTTTTTATTGTCGTCCACCAGCCAGACGCTGATGGCGGCGGGTGACGATGGCGACGGCGGTTCGGCGTTCGAGATGTTCATGGTAAAATTTCCTTGTCCGGAATGAAATTAGCTTGCTCCGTGCCAAGTGGCTGAATGTGCGGAATGCTGGCAAATGTGCGCGGCGATACTTTTTCTTCCGCCGCCGCGCTGTCCAACAATGGCCAGCGTGAATAATTCTCAACGCGCGAAAAACTGCTCGCTCCGCGTGAAAAACTTCGCCATCATGCCGACCGACTTTTTCACGGGAGAACCACCCGTTTCGCATGAAAGCAAAAATTATCATCACACCTAAGAAAGCCGTCGTTGACCCGCAAGGCATCACGGTTCTGAAAGCCCTCGAACACATGGGCCACACCGGCATCAAAGCCGTCCACGTCGGCAAATACCTCGAAATCGAACTCGACGGAACCGACCAGGAAGCCGCGCGCAAGATGCTCAACGACGCGGCGCATAAATTTTTAAGCAACCCGCTGATTGAGGATTACAAACTAGAAATTGAATAAATTGATTAGCCACAGAGACACAGAGCACACAGAGAATTTCATAAATCCGCCTCTGTGAACTCTGTGCCTCGGTGGCAAAACTAAAATGAATTTCTCCGTCCTCCAATTTCCCGCCAGCAACTGCGACCAGGACGCCGTCCACGCCGTGCGCCTGCTCGGTCATTCCGCGCGGCTCGTCTGGCACAAGGACGCCGCGCTCGGCGACACCGACTGCGTCATCGTGCCCGGCGGATTCAGTTACGGCGATTATCTGCGCTGCGGCGCGATCGCGCGGTTCAGCCCCGTGATGCAGGCCGTGAAACAATTCGCCGACAACGGCGGCCTCGTCCTCGGCATCTGCAACGGCTTTCAAGTCCTCACCGAAGCCGGCCTGCTGCCCGGCGCGCTCATCCGCAACCGCGACCTGCAATTCCACTGCGAAAACATTTTCCTCAAAACCGCCACGAACGATTCGCCGTTCACCAGCCACATTCCGACGGGAAAAATTCTCCGCGTGCCCATCGCCCACGGCGAAGGCTGCTATTTTGCCGACGAAGAAACGCTCGCGAAGCTCAAGGCCAACAATCAAATCCTCTGGCAATACTGCGATGCCAGCGGAAACCTGACCGACACCGCGAATCCCAACGGCGCGCTGCAAAACATCGCCGGCATCTGCAATGAAAAGCGCAACGTGGCCGGCCTGATGCCGCATCCCGAACGCGCCTGCGAACCGCTCCTTGGCAGCGACGACGGCAAATGGATTTTCGAAAGCATCTTCGCCGCGCTCAAAAACAAAACCGTCGCGGTAGCGGCGTGAAAATTGAATGTTACAAATCGACGAAGCATTTCTGGATTTG
>JBEEMY010000528.1:0-2537 GCA_041192415.1 Verrucomicrobiota bacterium
CATGATGCAGGTGATGATGCTCACCGTTTATGAGGACACGGAAAATATTTTTAGCGCGCTGACCGCTGGCGCGAGCGGCTATATGCTCAAGCGCACGCCCGCGAAGGAATTGCTGGAAGCCATCAAAGACGTGCAGCGCGGTGGTTCGCCGATGACCACGCACATCGCGCGCAAAGTTGTCCTGACCTTCCAAAAATCCGCCGCTGCGAGCGCGAAGACAGCGAACGAACTTTCCGAACTTTCCGACCGCGAACAGCAGGTGCTGGATTTACTGGCGCAGGGATTGATCTACAAGGAGATTGCCGAGAAGCTCGGCATCAGTTACGAGACCGTCCACACCTACATCCGCCGCATCTACGAAAAATTGCAGGTGCGCACGCGCACGGAAGCCGTGGCGAAATTTCTTCAGCGCTGATTTAATCACCCGGCTATTGCTGGATTATTTTCATGAAACGAGCGAGAGCATTCACGCTGGTGGAATTGCTGGTGGTCATCGCCATCATCAGCATTCTCGCCGCGATGCTCATGCCCGCGTTGCAAGCCGCGATGGCCCGCGCCAAGCGCATCTGGTGCGAGAACAATCTCCGTCAAATCGGCATCGGCCTGCACGTTTTCCTGCACGACCACGGTGGACGTTGCCCCATGACCGTGCCGATGGCTGAAGGCGGCGCGGAACAATTCGTCCAGAACGGCTACCTCGTGAGCGGCGCGTTTTATTTTTCGTTCCGCCAGTTCCAAGTCCTCTCAAACGAACTTTCCAACCCGCGCGTGCTCGCTTGCAAAGCAGACGAACAGCGCGTGGCCGGCACTGACTTCGCCACCATTCAAAACACCAACTTGAGCTACTTCATCGGTGTGAACGCGGATTTTTCCAAGCCCCAATCCATTCTCGCCGGCGACCGCAACCTCACCAGCTTTCCCCAGCCCAGCCCGACCATCCTGCACACCACCAGCGGGGCGAGTTTCCGGTGGACGCGCGAAGTCCACGCCAACAAAGGCAACGTGCTGTTCGCCGACAGCCATGTTGAGGAATGGAACCCGCACTCGCTCACCAGCAACTTCAAATATAATCCATTTGAAACCTACGACCTTTTTTTGCCGACGGTGAAATGAAGAGGTGTTTGATGGATGCGGATGTATGCGGATGGTGGGTTCGGTCGCGCTGCGACCGAACATTGACCGCGCAGCGGTCACTTTGAGGCGTGAAAGTTTTCAGGCACGCGAAAGATACCACCCTAGTCGGTGTGCGACCACCGACGCGTGAACCTCACGCCAAATGCGTGAAGCCCACGCATGATTGGAAACGCAAATGGCGAATTCATTGGGAAACAGTGTTGGTATGGGCTTTGCTAAATTCCAGCTATGAAACTCCAGCGCTCCACCAAAACCAATCGGGGGTTGATGCCCATCGAGGTGATCATCGTCGTGTTCATTGTGGTGGTTATCGTCGCCATTGTTTTGCCGACGCTCTCGCCGCACGGCCGGCGCTCCAGTAAAATTGGCTGCGTCAATAACCTCAAACAAATTGGCCTCGCCTACAAAATTTGGGCGGGCGACAACAACGACAAGTATCCGATGGAACTTTCCATCACCAACGGCGGCGCGTTGGAATGGCTCAACACCACCGACGCATGGAAAACCTTCCAACTCATGTCCAACGAATTAAGCACGCCGAAAATTCTCTACTGCCCCAGCGACTCGGCGCGGCGGCAGGCGGCGACGGACTTTGACGACGGCATGAAAACTCGCATCAGCTATTTCATCGGCGCGGACGCCACGGACACCAATCCGGCAGCCTTCCTGTCTGGCGATGACAACCTGACCATCAACGGCGTGCATCCAAAGCCCGGCCTCATGAATGTATCCGCCAACGCCGCGCTCGGCTGGGACGATACCCGCCACAACGACACAACGCGGCAAAGTTGGTTCACCAAAACCCGCGCTGGCGGCGGCAACATCGGCCTGACCGACGGCAGCGTGCAATCCGTGAACCAGCCCGGCCTCACCAACCTGCTCCGCCAAACCGGCCTCGCCACGAACCATTTTGTGTTGCCATGAAACTGAACTGCTCAAGCCAAAGGAACATTGCGATGACACTCATCGAAGCGGTCGTCGTGATTCTTGTCATCGGATTTTTTGTCGCAATGATTCTGCCGACGCTAAACCAACATAGCGGCTGCTCGCAGCGAATCAGTTGCGTCAATAATCTCAAACAACTCGGCCTCGCCTATAAAATCTGGTCGGGCGATGGCGGCGACCGTTATCCGATGGCTGTTTCCGTGACGAACGGCGGCGCAATGGAATACATGGACACCGCCGACGCTTGGAAAACATTCCAAGTCATGTCGAACGAATTAAGCACGCCACGAGTTTTGCTTTGCCCTAAAGATAAAGAGCACAGCCGCGCCACGAATTTTGATTCCAGTTTCACCGCCAAGAACATCAGCTATTTTGCCGGACTGGATGCCAGAGACGACGCGCCCAACTTAATCCTTGCCGGAGACAACAATCTTGAACACAGCGGACGCCCCATCACA
>JBEEMY010000529.1:0-2537 GCA_041192415.1 Verrucomicrobiota bacterium
TCAAACGTGAGCGTGCCGATCTTTGGAAAATTCGTCTGCACGCGGTCGCTCGCGGCGCGTTCGGGATACGTCAGCGCGTATTGAATCGGCAAGCACATATCCGGCGTGGAAAGCTGCGCGATAAGCGAGCCGTCCACAAACTCGACCATCGAATGCACGATGCTCTGCGGGTGCACCACCACGCCGACGCGCGCCATCTCGATGTCAAACAGCCAGCGCGCCTCGATCATTTCGAGTCCCTTGTTGAAGAGCGTGGCGGAATCAATCGTGATCTTGCGCCCCATGACCCACGACGGATGTTTCAGTGCGCGCTCGACGGTGATTTCGGAAAATTTTTCTTTCGGCCAATCGGTCTTGCTGCGAAACGGCCCGCCGCTCGCAGTCAATAAAAGCTGACGCACGGAATTCGTCGGCTTGCCGTCGAGGCATTGGAAAATCGCCGAGTGTTCGCTGTCCACGGCGAGAACTTTTACGCCATGTTTGCGCGCTTCGTTCATCACAATCTCGCCAGCCATCACGAGAATTTCCTTGGACGCGACGGCGATATCTTTGCCCGCGCGAATTGCCGCCAGCGCTGGTTGTAATCCCGCCGTGCCGACGATGGCAATCAGCACGATGTCTGCTTCCGGCAACGTGGCGAGCTGGAGCAAACCTTCGTTGCCGCAGAGAACTTTGGTGGAACTGCCGAGCGTGTTTTGCAATTCCTTTGCCTTCGCGGGGTCGCTGATGGAAATCACCGCCGGCTTGTGCTTGCGAGTTTGTTCAAGCAGCAATTCAGAATTGCCACCCGCCGCGAGGCCGATGAGACGGATTTGACCCGGTAAGTCTTCCGCCACTTTGACGGTGCTTGTGCCGATAGAACCAGTTGAACCGAGCAGGACGACGTTTTTCATCAGAAATTTTTTACAACAAAGCAACCAAGGAACAAAGAAGTGAAAGTCGTATCGGAACTTTGTTGCTTGGTTACTTTGTTGTTCATCAATTGCCTTGTCATGGATGCGTCAGGATGTGGCGCAAGTAGAGATACATAATCGGCGCGTTGAACAAAAGGCTGTCGAGCAAATCGAGGATGCCACCGATGCCGGGAAATAATTTGCCGGAATCTTTCACACCTGCCTCGCGCTTGAAAAGCGATTCAATCAGGTCACCGATGACGGCGGTGGAAGCCAAAATAATTCCGAGGATGACCGCGTGCAGCGTGTTCATGCCGTGCATATGCGCGCCGAAGCAATACACGAACGCCAGACTCGCACCGGTTGAAACGAGCAGCGCGCCGCCAAAACCTTCCCACGTTTTCGCGGGGCTGATGCGCGGAATCATTTTGTGTTTGCCGATGAGCGAGCCGACGAGATACGCGCCCATGTCGCTGAACTTGGTCACGAGCAGGAAATAGAGAACGTAGAATTTTCCATCGCCATCCAAGCCGGGGAAGAAAAAGATTTTTTGGATGAAGTTCAGCAGCCACGGCACATACATCAGCCCGAACAACGTCACCGCAATCGCCGTGATGCCGGCGGAATAATCCTTCGCCAAAAATTGCCGGACACACAGGCCAAGCACGAACAGGATGAGGAAGCCCGTTTCAAAATCATTTGCCCGCGCCGGAGAGTTGTGGATGCCGAGCCAGCCTTGAAAATGCGCGAACGTTCCCAGCATCAACAACACGCCGCCGATGACGCCGGTGTATTTGAAACACGCCAGCCCGCGATTCTCTGCCAGGCCGTAAAATTCAATCAGCCCCGCCAGTGCCAGCAGCGCGACGAGCAAACCGCTCACGCCGTCGGAAAGGATGCGGTTGTGGGAGAACATCGCCGCAATGACCGCCGTCCACAGGAGGAGCGTGGAACCCGCGCGGCGCAGAAAAACCTGCGCTTTGCTGGGGGATGGCGTGGCGTTGGCCGGTTCGGACATGGGCGCGAAAATTAACAGGCGAAACCGGAAAAGCCAAACGGAGATTTGCGGAGACGGTGATGGCGAATAGCCAAAAAGAAAACGGGCCGATGTGCACACGGCGTTAACCGTCATCGGCCCGCGGAACCGTTTCTCGACAGGAAAAACGGAGCGCCCGTTTCAAGGGCAGTTCAAGCTAGCCCAAGCCATGCCAGCCGCAAGCGGTATTTGAAAAATCTTTTTCCGTCCGCCATTAGCAGGTATTCTCCAGCAAACTTTGAAACGGCGAATCCATTTTTTCCTCATCTGTCTGGCGGCGGCGCTGGTTTTGGGACAGCGCGCGGCGGCGGATTCGCCGTTTGTCATCGAGAACTGGAACACCGCCGACCGGCTGCCAGAAAATACGGTCATCGCTCTCACGCAATCTCACGATGGTTGGCTTTGGGCCGGCACGGTCAACGGCTTTGCGCGCTTCGACGGCAACAGCTTCACGCCGTTCAACGTCAACAACACCCCCGGCCTGCCGGACAATGTCGTCTCGTTTCTCTTCGAGGATGGCCACCACAATCTTTGGGTCAGCACCCTGAACGGTTCACTCTCGCTGGTCGCCAACGGGGTGCTGAAAAATGTCCGCACCGGCGGCGCTG
>JBEEMY010000530.1:0-2523 GCA_041192415.1 Verrucomicrobiota bacterium
TTTGGCGAACACCGAGAACGTCTTTTGCGCGCACTTGAACAACGAGAACGAGATCAACGAACTCGCGAAGTATTACGACTTCCGCGATTTCTCCAAATCTATCATCCGCGCGTCGGACGTGGGCTTTGGCCGCGTGAAGACGCTGTCCAATCCGTTCGTGATACCCATCCAAGTAGACAAGTTCGATCCCGAGAAAGAACGGCAGCGGGCGGGGAAGGGGAAGTAACTTCTTTGCGACACTAATTTCGCGAATTGGCGCGAATTCCAATGCACCAAAGGTGCTACGGCAATCAGCCTAGCGGATGAAGGCGGGCTACCCTAGGAATCGTCCCACAAAAATTCTCCTCCCTCTCCTCCCCAAAAGAGGAGAGGGCCGGGGTGAGGAGCAAACTCAAACCACGCGCTTGTCATGCGCTACGCGTCAACCTAATCTCCCGCCATTGTCATGGGCTGGAAAGGAACACTTCGTGAGATGGAGGCCGCCAATAAACGGCAGCAACGTGACGCACAAAAACGTCAGCGTGAGTTGGAGCGTCAGGCCAAAGAGATGGCTAAAATGTCGCAGGCCGAACAAGCTCGGCTTGAAGTTGAAACTTTCGAGAACGGTTGCCGAGGCATTGACAACAGGCGGGCAACTTGCGAGCTGAAGCGCAAAGTCTGCTAGAACAGGCTAGGAGTGCATCAGCGGGCGAACGGGCGGGAAACGGCCATTCGTTTTGTGATTGATGCTTTCAACGGTCGTGTGGACGCTATTCTCTCCCGTTCAAAACACGACAACTACGGCACGCTTGAACAAGAAATCAAAGACGGCTTCAGCCTTGTGAATCTGAACGGCGACCTGAACCGGTTTATGGTTTTCCCGAACCGGATTGTTCCTTTCCCGAACGGGTTTGCGGCTTTCCGGTTCGGGTTTGCTCTAATCCCGTTCCGGGTCGCTTCAATCCGGTTCGGGTTTTTGACGTTCCGGATGGGGTTTGCTTCAATCCCGATGGGGAAAAATCCGATCCCGAACGGGTCTTGTATTTTCCGGTAGTTGCCCAAACTCAACCAACCTGCGAACTTCCGCCCATGAATGATTCCGTCAACCACCCGCCTTCGCTCGCGCTGGATGTGTATTGGCCGATGATGGCGAGCGCGGCGCTCATCACGGCGGGCGAACTGGGTGTTTTCGTGGCGTTGGGGCAGGGGGCATTGCGGGTGGAGGAACTGGCGTCGCGCATCGGCGCTTCAGTGAGCGGCACAGATAAACTATGTGCGGTGCTGGTGCAGACGGGTTATCTGGAACGCACGCCGGAAAATAAATTTCGCAACAGTCCGCACGCGCAGGCTTGGTTGTCGCAAACGGGCGCGCAGGATTTGAACAGCGGCTTGCGCTGGTTCGCACAGGCGTGGCAGTTGATGTCGGGCTTGCGGGACGCGGTCGTGAATGGTCAACCCAAGACGGTGCTGTGGGATTTAATGCAAAAGAATCCGGCCATGGGGCAATCGTTCGCGGCCTACATGAAGGACTACGCGGCCAGTGTGGTGGACGACGTGCAACGCGCGGTGGAACTGCCGTCGCACGCGCGGACGTTGCTGGATGTGGGTGGGTCGCATGGTTTGCACGCGGCGGCGTTTTGTCGGCGGTCGTCGGAACTGCGTGCGGTGATTTTCGATTTGCCTGTTTCGCTGACGCAGACGCGCGACTTCATTGCTGGCTGGGGCTTGAGCGAACGTCTTCGTTGCGTCGAGGGCAACATCGTCAACGACACCATCGAAGGCACGTTCGACGTGATCACTTATTTTCTCGTGGCGCACAATCAGACGGACGCGGACAACGCGCGCATTGTTCAGAAGCTGGCCCACGCACTGAATCCCGGCGGAAGTTTGTTCGTGTATGAATACGTTCGTGAGCCGTCAGCCCGCCACACGGTTTCGTCCACAGAAGCGTTGGCGGCGGCGTTCGATCTCACCTTGCTCATCGAGACGGGCACGCAGCTTCACACCGCCGAGCGGATTCAAACTTGGTTGCGCGACGCGGGCCTCGAAAAAATTCAGCGCACTGATTTACAGCCGATTGAAAAGGGTTCCATCTTCAGCGGATGTAAGTTGTGAAGTTTTTTGAAAGTAGCCCATGCGGGTCTTTTGATTCCGGCTATGACCATAGTGCCACCTCACCTCAATCCTCTCCCTCGAGGGGGCGAGGAAGTCGGAACGTCGTTGGTTGAAACCAAATTTTTTTAGCTTCGGCTGGCGATTGGTTTTGCCTAATGTTCCGCACTACGTCTATGAAGCCAGACTACAAAACCAAGCTAACGCGCCTTTTTCTTTTTGCTGGGTTGTTGGGCAGCTTGATTCTGAACGCGAACGCTGCCGACAAATCAGCGGAAACAAATTCCGAGGTCAAGCCGCTCATTGCGTCGCCAGCCAGTTGGGTGAAGCCGCAGTTTTTTGATCGGCAGACGTTGGGGCGGCGACCCGAAGGCAGCATTGAGCAACACTGGTTGTTACTGGAACGCCAGATGAACGCCGCGACCAACGAGA
>JBEEMY010000531.1:0-2510 GCA_041192415.1 Verrucomicrobiota bacterium
ACGTTGAGGGTCACGTCACTGTGGCGAGCGAGCGCCGATTTCAGATTGCCGGTGAACGAAATGATTTTTACGGAAAAACGTTTGAGCGCCGGCAGCAGGTTCAGCAATTCCTCCGACTCTCCGGAATAGCTCAACGCCAGAATCACATCGCCGTCGTTGATGATGCCGAGGTCGCCGTGCATGGCGTCCACGCTGTTGAGCACCACGGCCGTGGAGCCGGTGCTGGTCAATGTGGCGGCAATTTTCTGGCCGACGTTACCGGACTTGCCGATGCCGACGATGACGATTTTCCCGCGTTGCTTCAGCGCGGCGACGACAGTTTCAACGGCGGCATCGAAAGATTTGTCAATCAGCGCGCGGACGGATTTCAACGCGGCCAGTTCGATATCGAAAACTTCACGGGCTTTGGCGAGGTGGCTCATAGTCGTCAGCGTTCGCTACTCGGCGTTGGGATAGGAGCCGAGAATCTTTACAAAGTTGCAATGCTGGCCGAGATGCTGGATGGCCTTGGCGACCTTCGCATCCTGATAATGTCCGGCGCAATCAATGAAGAAGAAATATTCCCACGCCTTGCGTTTGCTGGGGCGCGACTCGATCTTCGTCATGTTGATCTTGAACTTGCGGAACGCCGCGATCGCCTCGTGCAACGCGCCCGCCTTGTCCGCCACGCTCAACATCAGGCTCGTGCGGTCGTTGCCCGTGGGCGGACTGCAAGTGCGGCCCAGAACGATGAAGCGCGTGACATTCACCGTGTTGTCCTGGATGTCCTGCGCCAAAATTTTCAGGCCGTATTTTTCCGCAGCGAGAACGCCACCGAGTGCAGCGGAGAATTTTTCCTTCGCCGCCAGTTCCGCCGAGCGCGCGTTAGACGACGTCTCCACGATTTCCACGCGCGGCAGATTCTTCGCCAGCCAGCCGCGACATTGCGCGAGCGACTGCGGATGGACGTAAAGTTTTTTGATCTTCGCACGCGGCGAATTGCTCATCAGGCACTGCTGAATCTTCAAGAGCACCTGCGAAACGATCTTCAAATCACTGTCCACAAACATGTCGAGCGTGTGCGTGACGACGCCCTCGGTGGAATTCTCCACCGGCACCACGCCGTAATCCGCCGTGCGCTTGCTGACTTCCGTGAAGACATCGCCGATGGTTTTCTGCGCGGAATAGCCGAGGCTCGCGCCGAATTTCTGGATGGCCGCCTGATGCGTGAACGTCGCCTCCGGCCCGAAATACGCGATGGTCATCGTCTTCTCCAACGCGAGCGCGCTGGACATAATCTCGCGGTAGATGGCGCGGAGCTGGTCGTTCGTGATGGGGCCGGCGTTGTGGCTGCAGACGCGTTCGAACACCGTGCGTTCGCGGTGTGGCGCGTAGATTTCCTCACCCGCCGCCAGCTTGATTTCGCCGATGGCGAGCACATGGCGCGTGCGTTCGTTGAGCAACCGGACGATTTGCGCGTCCAGCTTGTCAATCGCCTGACGATGTTCGGGAAGGCTCATGTCCGCAAAGCATGAAGAATCGGGGCGGAAGAATCAAACTCGTTTAGTGAGTGGCTAATTTTTCTGGACAAAACTTTTACGAGGCGCAAATTCAAAATTGCGAAACAAAAAAACTCGTGCGTCAATCACTCAAAAAATCATGCCACATCACAGTAATGCTTCCGATGGCTCTCAGAAATGCTGCGATAATTTGCTTAATTCGCTGCGCATACTAATTCCAGATGTGACTTGTTCCCAGTCGCAGGAAACGTGTGCTCTTTACGTTCCTGGAAAGAATCGCTTTGCACACGTCTATCACCGAGGGCAAGAGGCCAGTATTCGAGTTTATTTTCGTGGCGACATTTCGCAGGGAATTTCAGATCCCACCGGTTCTTTTGCCGTCCATCGTAGAGAGAAAGTTGAAAGAGGCTGGGATAAAGAGTTCCCGCTTTTTGCTTCGGTTTCGACTGATAAATCCATTTCTACTCTTGCAAAGCTATTGACGGCTGTGGCTTATCCGCTATCTGAAAAAAAGCGGAAAGGTTTCCTGGCAAGCGAATTGGCAGACAGCACACTTGTTGCAGACATTAAAACCATCTTGTTGGATAAGACAACCAATCCAACAACCGTGCAAGCGCTCGTCAGCGCTCGTGTTGGTCAGGGCAAATTTGGATTGGCAGTTCGTGAATACTGGAATCATCGCTGTTCTGTTACTGGCTCGTCTACGAAAGCTGCGCTTGAAGCATCACACATCCAATCATGGGCAGATTCAAACGATGCTCAACGACTTGATCCAAACAACGGCCTTCTTCTTACAGCCAACTTGCACAAGTTATTCGATGCAGGCTTAATTTCATTCGACGATTCTGGAGAGATGCGTGTGTCACGACTTTCGCAATCGGAACAAGAAATTTTTGGATTAATTGGAAAAAAACTTTCCAAAAAACCATCTGCTGAAACCAGTAATTACCTATCGCATCACAGAACTAAGTTTTTGGAATAAATGATTATTTCAAATCATTGCCCAAAAAA
>JBEEMY010000532.1:0-2503 GCA_041192415.1 Verrucomicrobiota bacterium
AAATCCCGTAACGTTGGTTGCGGGAGAATTCATTTTCACCTCAAACGAAACCTTGGTGCGGTCGCTGGAGAGCCGGGGAAAATTAATTTTCCGATCCCAGTCTTTTTCCGGCAGCAAATCCGTGCCGTCAGTTCCAACCGCTGCCGTCAACTTTCCTTCGCTTACCTCCAGCACGGCTCCAGGCAGTTCACCAAGAACCGCCACGGCATAGCCGGGCGATTCGTTAAAAGCCCGTGATTGAAAATCATCTTCGTCCTCCGGCTTGGGAAACACCCAGCGGATGCCGGTCACTTTCAGACTTTTGAAATCGCCGCCCTTGGCCATCGGCGCAGCTTCCGGCTCTGCGTCGGATTTCGAATCAGAGTTCGCGTCCAACTTTTTCTCCAGCGCGGAAAATTCCTGACGCGCCACCGCCAATTCTGCGGCGAAATCAAACTGCGCCGATCCGGCGGCGATGACGGCTGAGACCGGGGCTTTCTCGCCGAATAAAATTTCATTGAAATCATTATCTAACTGCATCCCGTCTTTCATGACATCCCCGCCAGCGGCCAGTTGTCCGCGCCACCATTGGTCGCTCGCCGTCAGTTTTTCCATCGCCGCGATCATGTTAGTTCCCGCGAAGCTGATTTCCAAACCGCCATCCGCCGTAGATTTGAAATTGGACACCGCGCTGGCAATTCCCGGCAGATGAAAATGGGCGCTTTGCTTCATGCCCGCCAGAAAACCTGTGAGCATCGCCTTGGAAGATTGAAAGCCCGCGCGCGCCTCCTTGATTTTAGCGACCAGTTCCTCCTCGGAAAGTTTCACCACCGGCTTCGACTTTTTCTTGTCGTCGTCTTTCATGCTGGCCGCCAAGACCAGCGTGCCGTTGGTTTTGACCAGCTTGAATTGCATGATGGCCAGCGCATTGAAATCCACCTTGTTCAAGTCATTGAAATAAGCCGTGCCCTTGAAAGCCAGCCGCCCGTCGTCGGCCAGATTGTAGGTCACATCCCGCCAAGCCGCGACGCCCGAGGTGTTGTCAAAAATGCCTTTGACCTTCGCCAGCAACTTCTGTTCGGGAGTCTTTTTTTCGTCGCCTGTCGTCATCTCAAACGGGGCGCATAGTGAAGTGATGACCACTTTGCCGGAGCCGTCCGGGTTCAACGTGAACTCCTCCTGCGTGTCAAAGCAGCCCGTGAAAAAGACCAGTGGAAGCAAAGCCAGCAGCGGGCGCAGGATTTTTTTCATGCAGCTTTATACAGATTCAACGGCTTGGCTGTCGAAGTAAAAATCAAACACCCCCATTCCGCTAGTGCTGGGGGCGGCTCAAGCGGCAGCCGCTTCGAGCCGGGGAGCCGGTTTGACCGGTTCCCGCACGCCCAGCAACAACGGTTTCATGTGCCGCTCAAAAAGATTTTCCGTGACGTTCTTGGCGACGATGGCCTCGTGCTTCTTCAGCGCGTTCAGATAGCGGTCGCCTTTTTTCGCCGCGACCTTGAAGCTGACGTGCAGCAACTGGCGGAAGCTCGGATTGTAGCCCGGATTTTTCTGGTCGTGGCGCAGGGCATCGGTGAACTGCTCGGAACTCCAGCCATTCACCACCGTTGCGCTCGGCAGTTTCTTTTTATCAATGTCAATCACGCTCGCATAGGGCGCGCAAAATTCATCCACATGCTCCATCGCGTAGGCGTAAATCTCCTTCGTGATCTCCAGCCCGTCGCCGCCCGCTTCCGCGAGGCCGATGAGTTCTTCGAGCCACGTCGTGCCAGCGGTCTTGATGTGGACGCCCGCATCAAATTTTTTCAACGCGCGGCGCATCGGCTCGTAGATGGAAAATTTGTCGCTGCCGGAATGCACGCTCAACTTGAGCGACGGCGGCAGTCCGTATTTCTTGATGGCGAACGCGATGACGGCAAGGTCTTCGTTGAATTCTTTTTCAAACTGTTTCACGTCGCCGACGTAATCCACGCCCTTGTTGAAACGGCCCGTGAACTTGGGCGCGATGGTCTGGATGGGAATCTTCTGGTCAGCGATCGCCGCGAGAATGATGAGTAGTTCCGGCGGCGTCTGCGGGCTGTCGGTTTCGTCCATCGAGACTTCCGTGATGAAATTTTTCACGCCCTTGGCGGCGGCAATGTGCTGGTAAATTTTACCGGCATCCTGCACCGCGAGCAAAAACTTGTTCGCCACGCGCTCGACTTCCGCGCGGGAAATCGTGAACGGATGATCAATGTGCGGAATCGAAACCGTGCCGATAAGTTCAGGATGGCGATCCACGAACGCCTTCACGTCCGCCGGGCAGCGGTAGATGCCCGCGCTTCCCGCGACGCTGCCAGCCACGTAGAGCGTTGGGTAGTCGCCGGACTTTGCCTTGCCGAATCCGAGGTTGAGCGCCACGTCGAGGCCGGGTGCCTGAGTCCAAGTTGCTCCGCCGTCCGTCGTGTGTGCAATGCCGGGGTCGTTGCCGCCAACGACATATACGTTGTTCGGATCGGTACCCCACACGCCATCGCCTCCAGCA
>JBEEMY010000533.1:0-4167 GCA_041192415.1 Verrucomicrobiota bacterium
TCCAGTTTTCTTTTCCGCTTTCTCCGTCTTTGAAAACCTGTGCTATTTCGTAGAGTACAGATTCACGTGGCTCGTAACTTTCGCAAGGGTGTCCGATAAAATAAAAACAATTTTCAAAAGTAGTAGAATCTGCGAAATAAGCACCTGCATCGCCTATCTCAAATAATAAATGACCTGCTTTGATTTCGGTTTCAAATCCAGTTCTTTGATGCTCTGCCTCACGCTTCAATAAAGAACTTCTTGAAACAATCCGTTCGATTTCTTTTTGCAATTCAGAAGATTTTTTGCCCTCGTCGGCGACAAGCTGCAACAATTTTGAATTAGCTAATTCATCAAAGTCGCGATGTAATTTGGCAAGGTCTAACGCGGTTTGCTCACCGATGTCTGGAATCGCCAGCGCGTGAATCCAGCGGGAGAGCGGTGCGGTCTTGGCGCGTTGGAGCGCGTCGAGAATCTTCGTGGCGTTCTTCTCTCCGAACGTGCGCGGCTCGTCGTCCGTGCCGAGATTCAGTTTGCCGAGCACTTCCAGCTTTAGATCAAACAGGTCGAGCGGTTCTTTGATGAGACCGCGTTCAAGCAATTTTTCGGCGACGATGCCTCCGAGCGATTCGAGGTCGAGCGCCTTGCGTTGCGCGAAATACTCGACGCGCCGCGTGAGTTGCGCCGGGCAGCCCGCGATGTTCTGGCAGCGCCACGCGACTTCTTCCTCAACATTCGGAGGGACGAGCTCCGGGAGTCCCTGACTAATTCCCTGACTGTCGGCTTTTGATTTGGGACTCGTGGAACTCGTCCCTCCGGTTTTAATTTTATCCTTCGCAATCGGCCCACCACACGCAGGACATTTGCCGCCGACGTGCTTGAACAGATCAAATTCCTTCGCGCCAGGCGGGCGCTTGGTTTTCATCACCTCGAAAATTTCCGGGATGACCATGCCGGCCTTGCGCACGACCACGGTGTCGCCGATGCGGATGTCTTTGCGGCGGATTTCATCCTCGTTGTGGAGCGTGGCGCGCGCAACCGTCGAGCCTTGCACGAAGACCGGCTCGAGTTCAGCCACGGGCGTGAGCACGCCAGTGCGTCCGACTTGCACGGTGATGGCGCGCAAAACGGTTTCCGCAGGCGTGATCCATGGCACGGGTTTGTGAACGATGGCGTAGCCCGGCGCACGGCTGCGACCGGGAATTATTTTCCAGTCGGCGAGCGTATTGACCTTAAGCACGATGCCGTCAATTTCGTATGGCAACTGCCGTCGCAAATCTTTGTCTTCGTTGTAATGTGCGACGACTTTATCGCGATAAACTTTCAAGACTTCCTCGATGCCGTCGCAAACCCACCAGAGCTTTTGCGTGGGCAAACCGAACTTAGCGAGCGCCTCTAGCATTTCGGAGTGCGTCTTGAACTCGATGCCGTCCACTGCGCCGACCGCGTAAAACACCGCGCGAATCGGACGTTGCGCGACGAGCTTGGGGTCGAGCTGCTTGAGTGTGCCAGCGGTGGCATTGCGGGCATTGGGAAAACTTTTTTCACCGGCGGCGGCAAACTTCGCATTGAGTGCGTCGAAATCTTTGATGGCCATGTAAGCCTCGCCGCGCACCTCGAGCAGGGCTGGGATTTTGCCACCGAGACTCAGAGACGCAGAGTCAGCCTCGGAAGGGTCAGTTTGTTTTCTCTGTGCCTCTGTGCCTCTGTGGCCGATTTCTAAACTTAGCGGAATTCCTCGCACGGTTTTGAGATTCGTTGTGATGTCATCGCCTTCCGTGCCGTCGCCGCGCGTGACGCCGAGCGCGAGCTTGCCTTCGCGATAGTGAACGCCGATGGAAACGCCGTCCGCCTTCGGCTCGATGATGTATTGCACTTGGTCGCGGCCAAGATGCTTGCGGATGGTCGCGTCGAACGCGCGGAGCTCGGCCAAAGTGTTTTCATCCTGCGCGCGGTTGCGTTCGTCGCGGTCGGGCATTTCGTCTTTTGTCGGTGAATCGCTGGCGGAAACCTTGTCGAGCGAGAGCATCGGCATGAGATGCTTGATGCGGGTAAACTTTTCGCTCGGCGCGCCGCCGACACGTTGCGTGGGCGATTCCGGCGTGACGAGGTCGGGGAAATTTTTCTCCAGCTCCTGCAACTCCTTGAAAAGCTGGTCGTATTCGTGGTCGGTGATGAGTTGTCGGCCCTCGACGTAATAGGCGTGGTCGTGCCGGCGGATTTCGTCGGCAAGTTGCGCGTGGCGTTTCTGGGCGGCAGCGTGTGTCACGCGGAGAATTGTGCCGTGCAACTGGAAGGAAGGAAAAACTTTTTTGACCGGCTGGCGAATGTGCTACGCTCCTGTCGTGCGCGGCAATCTGGCAAAGGCGTTTGAGCTGACGAACACGCAAGTGTTTCGGCGCGCGACGTTGCCCAAATCTTACACGGACTTGTTCGGACGGAAGCTGTTCCTCTTTTTGCTCACTGTGCAGGGGTTGGGCGCGTTCGCCTTGATATGCTGAAAAAATACGGCGTGGCCCGCAGTGTGATGCAGCCGCGCATCCGCCGCGAAATCAACCGCGCGGGCGTGACGTTGATGCCGATGTTTTTTTTCATCGCGCTGGCGCTGGGGTTTGTCGTCGTCGGGCAGACCGTTTCCGCACTGGCGAAACTGGGGCAGACGGATTATCTCGGCTCGACGATGGTCATCGTCATCGTGCGCGAACTCGGCCCGCTGCTCACGGCGATGCTCGTGCTGGCGCGCGTGGGCACGGCGAACGTCATCGAACTCGGCACGGCGCGCGCGCTGGGCGAGGTCGAGGCGCTGGAGGCGCTGGGGATTGACCCGGTGCATTATCTCATCGTGCCGCGCGTCATCGGCATGGCGCTGGGGATTTTTTCGCTGACGGTCTATCTTATCCTCGGCGCGCTGGCGAGCGGCTATCTGTTCGCGTTCTTGCAGGACGTGCCGCTGACACCGGGAGATTATCTGAAACAGATCGCCGGGGCGTTGAACTGGCTGGACTTCGCGCTGCTGGCGGTGAAAACAGTGGCGTTCGGATTTTTCATCGCCACGGTGACGTGTTACCACGGCCTCGCGCAACCGTTGCGGCTGGAGGAAGTTTCCGGCGTGGCGGTGCGGGCGGTGACGCAAGGTGTCATCGTGTGCGTGCTGGTGGATGCGGTGTTCATCGTGCTTTATCTCGTTACATGAGCGAAACGACTTTCAATCCGGCGGTCATCGAAATGCGCGGCGCGAGCATCGCGTCGCTGCACGATGCGGCGTTCGCGGTGGTCGAGGACATGAACTGGTCGGTGCAGCCGGGAGAATTCTGGGTCGTGGCCGGGCAGCAACACTCCGGCAAAAGCGATCTGCTGATGCACGCGGCGGGCTTGGTCACGCCGACGCATGGAAGTTGCAGCGTGTTCGGCTGCGACACGAAAGGCTTTGGCGAATCGCAGATCGCCGAGCGGTTGCGCGTGGGTTTTGTTTTTGCCGGTGGAAGATTGTTCAACCAGCTCACCATCGCGGAGAATGTCGCGCTGGCATTGCGCTACCAGAAAAATCTCACGGCGGCGGAATCGGATCGCGCGGTGGAAGTGCTGCTGGACTTGCTGGAGCTGACGCCCTTCGCGGCGAACACGCCGTCCAATCTCGCCGCGAACTGGCGGCAACGCGCAGCGCTCGCGCGGGCACTGGTGCTCAAGCCGGAATTGCTGCTGCTGGACAATCCGCTGGGCGGACTCGGCGCGCGGCATCGCCAGTGGTTGCTGAAATTTCTCGACCAGCTTTGGACCGGCCACGAATTTTTCGGCGGTCGCCCGATGACCATCGTGGTGACGGCGGATGATTTGCGCGCGTGGCAGCATCCCAAACGCAAGTTCGCCGTGCTGGATGAAAAAACTTTTTCCGTGCTTGGTTCGTGGAAGGAACTGGAAACCGCGCGTCACGCCGCCGTAAAAGAATTGCTGGCCGAGCCGGTTGAGACGAACATTTGACCCATGGGTGGTGGGCATGGTCGCGCTTGAGAAGAAGGAGAATGACGACGGCGAGCTGCGACGTATGTCTGTCAAGAAAGAGTTCCGTCGCTACGGTGTTGGCAAGCTGCTGGTCACTGAGCTGGAGCAGTGGGCAAAGGCGAACGGGTACAAGACCGTGTCGCTCTCGACCGGGCAGATGGTGGTGGTCGCCCAAAAGTTCTACACCGC
>JBEEMY010000534.1:0-3105 GCA_041192415.1 Verrucomicrobiota bacterium
AACGTGTAAAAGACATCATCGTCGAACAGCTCGGCGTCAAACCCGAGCAGGTCGTGCCCGAAGCCAAGTTCATTGAAGACTTGGGCGCGGATTCCCTCGACACCGTCGAGCTGGTGATGGCTTTGGAAGAAGAATTCGGCGTGGAAGTTCCGGACGAACAGGCCGAGAAACTTCACAGCGTCGGCGATGTGCTGAAATACATCGAAGAAGCGCAGACCAAGTGAGTTGAGCTTTAACTGCGGGGCAGTTTTGGCTGGACACAGCCCGAACTGCCCCGTTTCATTTTCTCATGGCAAATAATCGTTATGACCGCCGCGTCGTCGTGACTGGCATGGGCGTCGTCACGCCCCTCGGCCACGACCTTGACACGTTCTGGAAAAACCTCATCACCAGCCAGTGTGGCATTGATAAAATCACCGCGTTCGACGCCTCGCCGTATGACACGCAGATTGCCGGCCAGGTGAAAGACTTTGACGTGTCGCCCGCATTTCCATCGCCCAAGGAAATCCGCCGCACGGATCGCTACTCGCAATTCGGTATTTACGCCGCGTGGAGTGCGTTGAAAGATTCCGGCCTCGATCTTACCAAGGAAAACCTCGATGAAATCGGAGTGTTTCTCGGCTCCGGCATCGGCGGTCTGTCCACGACGAGCGATCAGTTAAAAGTGTTGAATGAGCGCGGCCCTGGTCGCGTGTCGCCGTTCACGATTCCCATGTTGATCTCCAACATGGCGTCCGGCCTCATCTCGATGTATTTCAATTTGCGCGGACCGAATTTCGCGACCTGCTCCGCCTGTGCCACGGCGAACCACGCCATCGGCGAGGCTTGGCGCACCATCAAGATGGGCGATGCCCAAGTGATGTTCGCCGGCGGCTCCGAAGCGGCGGTTATCCCCATCGGCATCGCGGGCTTCTGCGCCATGCGCGCCATGAGCACGCGCAACGACGATCCGAAAACCGCCTCGCGCCCGTTCGACAAAGACCGCGACGGCTTTGTCATGGGCGAAGGCGCGGGCGTTCTCGTGCTGGAAGAATTGGAACACGCCAAGAAACGTGGTGCGCAGATTTATTGTGAGATTGCTGGTTATGGCAACACCGCCGACGCGCATCATCTCACCGCGCCCTCACCCGGCGGCGAAGGCGCGGCGCGCTGCATGAAAATGGCGCTGCGCAGTGGCGGCTTGAATTTGGAAGACGTGACCTACATCAACGCCCACGGCACTTCCACGCCCGTCGGCGATGTCTGCGAAACGCAGGCCATCAAGAGTGTTTTCGGCGACTACGCGAAGAAGCTCGTCGTCAGCTCCACCAAAGGTGCGACCGGCCATATGCTCGGTGCTGCGGGCGCGGTGGAAATGGCCGCGTGCGCCCTCGCCATCAAGCACGGCATTGTCCCGCCAACCATCAACTACACCACGCCCGACCCCGAGTGCGATTTGGATTACGTCCCGAACACTGCGCGCGAAATGAAGGTGAACGCCATCGTGAACAACTCGTTTGGCTTCGGCGGACATAACTCGACGATTTCGGCGAAGAAGTTTGTGGGGTGACATTTGGAAACAAAGATTGAATATCAATTGACGCCAGAAATGGCCGAGAAATTGGCCATTGAGCAGGCGATGATGCAGCTCAAAGTCATCCTTCAGAATCAACGACTGGTTCCAGTTGGCATAGGAATTTTCTTCGCTTATATTTTTTTTGCTGCCAGCAGTCCAAAAAGCATTGCGGATTCCAATGGTTTTTCTCAAGTTGTCGAAGGAGTTGCCGCGCTGGTGGGTTTCGGTCTTGGTTTCGGCGTCGGATGTTTGAGGAATTCCATTGTCCGCACTAAAATCTTACAGCGAGTCAAAAAACAAGAAATCGTCATGCTACAACGACTTGGCGTAGCGCGAAGGATTTCTTGGGACGCAGATGTGATAATTTCTTCATCGCCGATGTTAAAGAATCAAATCAAATGGCATATATTTGACGAGTTGGTGAATGGAAAAGTTGGCATTTACGGACGGGTTGGGGATCAATATTTATTCAGATTTCCAAAGGCAGCTTTGCCGCAAAACTTGACTGCCGAAGAATTGCTTCAAACCTGGCAAAGTTACCGTAGCAAACCACCGAAACTAGCGTGAACTTTCTTCCACTCATCGAAAACAAACGCGAAGGAAAAGTTCTCGCGCCGGAACAGATTCAAGAATTCATCCACGAATTCACCGCCGGGAAAATTCCCGACTACCAGATGGCCGCCATGCTCATGGCCATCTATTTTCAAGGACTGAACACCGCCGAAACCACCGCGCTCACGCTCGCCATGCGCGATTCCGGCGACGTGCTGAAATTTCCCAAGGACAAGCGCTCGCTCGTGGACAAACATTCCACCGGCGGCATCGGCGACACCGATGATTTCCGGTCGTGGCCTCGGCATCACCGGCGGCACGCTCGACAAACTGGATTCCATTCCCGGCTTCAAAACGCTTTTGCCCGCCGCGCAAATCACCCAGCTCGTGCAACGCGTCGGCTGCGTCATCTGCGGCCAGACGGATACGATGGTTCCCGCCGACAAAAAAATTTACGCCCTGCGCGACGCCAGCGGAACCGTGCCGAGCATCCCGCTCATCACCGCCTCAATCCTTTCCAAGAAGCTCGCCGAAAACCTGAACGCGCTCATCCTCGATGTGAAATTCGGCTGCGCCGCGTTCATGCAAACGAAAGCCGATGCCCGCAAGCTCGCCAAGGCGATGGTGACGCTTGGCAATCAGTGTGGCACGAACACGCGCGCGATTTTGACGGACATGAACACGCCGCTCGGCCGCGCCGCTGGCAATTGGCTGGAAGTGAAGGAGAGCGTCGAATGTCTCGATGGCAAAGGCCCAGCGGATTTGCTGGAACTGGTGATTGATTCTGCGGCACATCTGCTCGTTCAAACAGAGAAATCAAAATCCATTGCCGCCGCGCGCAAGCTGGCGCAGGACTGTTTGAACTCCGGCGCTCCGCGTGCGAAGTGGGACGAGATGATTGTCGCCCAAGGCGCGGATTTGAAAGCGTTCAGCCGCAAGCTGGCGCTGGATTCTACGGCGAAAGTTGTCGCGGAAGTGAAGTCGGAAAAGGCTGGATT
>JBEEMY010000535.1:0-3288 GCA_041192415.1 Verrucomicrobiota bacterium
CTTGAACGTGTTGCAGCTCGACGCGCTGTTGCAGGCCGCGCCGCCGGAATGGTTTGAGGTCACCATCCATCAGCATATGCCGATGTTTCACATGGAGCATTGCGTGTTTTGCGCGTTTCTCTCCAAAGGCAAGGACTACCACGACTGTGGCCGTCCGTGCGATAAACATGAGGTGAAGTTGCGCGACCGCACGGGAGCCGAACATCCGCTCAAGGCCGACGCTGGCTGTCGCAACACAGTTTTCAATTCACAGGCGCAAACCGGTGCGGAGTTTGTGGAACGGCTGCTCACGCTCGGCGTAAATAATTTCCGCGTGGAATTTTTGAATGAATCCCCCGATGAAGTCGTCCGCACCATCACCAAATACCGGCAGCTTTTGCGAGGGGAAATTTCTGGGACGACGCTTTGGCGCGAATTAAAACTCTTCAACCAACTCGGCGTCACGCGCGGCCAGATGGCCGGGTGATTTCAGGTGGCTGCCCCTTACACTTTCTGCCCGACACAAATTTTTTGAGGGCGCAAATTCAAACCCGTGATGAAAATTTTCAAACCACTGGCGATTGGATTTCTAATGTTCAGTGGTTGTGTTTATTTCTTCGTGCCAAGGCCACCCAAGGAAGCCCAATTGATTCAAAATTTCAACGAACATCGAATCGCTTTCGAGCAATTGCGGGATATGCTTCAAGCCGATACTAATTTAAGCAGGGTTGCGAGTTGGGGGGTTGATACTCGCCAGCCTCAATTTTTAGGCTATCCAACGGAACAGAATTTTCCCGCTAAACGTTTTCTGCAATATCTAGCCTTGCTTCAACAGGCCAATGGATACGTTGGTGTTCGGTCCGATGGAAATCATGCTGATGTTGGTGTTGTTGTTTGGGGAAGGGGGTTTGCTGGACAGACCAGACATATTTGGATTTATTGGATGGACAAACCACCAACCAATCGTGAAGACATCATCTACAAACAGATTGATCGCAATTGGTATCTAGTAAGAGACTGATAATTTCACACAATCTCCACTGGACACTTCGGCAGCGCATCCAGAAACGCCTGCCCGTATTGCTTCGTCAAAATCCGGTTATCCAAAACCACCACGATGCCCGTGTCCGTCTTTGTGCGAATCAACCGACCGACGCCTTGGAGAAAATTCGCCGAAGGAATTTCCGCCGCGCGCTTCAATCGCCTCGATGCGCGCCTCGATCAACGGATGATCCGGCACTGCGAACGGCAGCCGCGTGATGATGACGTTGCTCAACGCTTCACCCGGCACATCCACGCCCTGCCAAAAACTGTCCGTGCCGAAGAGCACCGAATCTACGTCCGTCTTGAATTGCTCCAGCATCGTCGAACGCGGCGTGCCGGTGCCTTGCACAATCAATTCCAAGCCGAGCTTGGTGAAGAATGGCTGCATCCGGTCGGCAACTTCCTGCATCAATTTGTAACTTGTGAATAATACGAACGCCTTGCCGTGTGTTTGCTTCACGAAATGTTCCACCCAATGAATCAGCGCATCGGCATAACCAGCCTCGCGCGGGTCGGGCATTTTTTTGACGGTGAATAATTTCATCTGCCGCTCGTAATCGAACGGCGTGCCGACTTGCAACTGCGTGGCGACTTCGCAGCCGACGCGTTTGGAAAAATAGGCGAGCGGCTTTGGGCTTGAGGCTTGAGGCTTCTGCCTCGTGCCCCGCGCCTCGTGCCCCGCGCCGGTGCTCGTCGCCAAAGTCGCACTGGTCATGATGACGCTCGTGTCACTCTCGAACAAACGACGGCGCAAATATTCCGCCACGTCCACCGGTGCGGCGTTCAGCGAAAGATTCCGCTGCGACTTGCCGCCGCGTTCCACCCAGTAAACATGGTCGTCCGCCTGCTGGCTCAAAAATTCTGCGACCTCAATTTTCAATTCGCCCAGCCGCCGGTTGCACTCGATAAGTTCCTGGCCGATTTCCTTGTCCTCGCTCGTCTTGACCAGCTCGCTCACCGCTTCGCGCAACCGCTGGATGGGCAACGTCACGTTGTCATTCACCAGTTCCGCGCGGCGGATGCGCAGCTCTTTCCATTCGCGCTTGGTGGGGCGGGACTCCGTCGAGCCAAAACTTTTCTTGGGGGTCGTCGCTTGAATTTCTTCGCAAGCCTTTTCAACGTTCTCAAAAAACTTGTCCGACTCGCTCAAAATTTCCGCGACGAGTTTCACCGCGCTGCCTTGCCGCAACGTGGCGAGCAAACCTTTTTCTGTGCGTGGATTCCACAGCCGGTTCAGCGAATAGCGCACCTGACCGCTCGACACGCTCAAGCCGATGTGCCGCGACGCCACATTTTCCATCGTGTGCGCCTCGTCGAAAATGACGAAGTCATTTTTGAAAAGAATTCCGCCTTCCATCTCCTCATCCACGCCGCCCAGTAACGTGAAGAACAATGTGTGATTCAAAATCACCACGTCCGCCGACAGAATGCGGTTCCGCACGCGCTGAAAAAAACAGGCTTCGTGGTCGCGGGCGAAATCCGATTGATGCCCGCAGGTTTTCGGTGAACACAAGCCGCGCTCGGAGCAAACCTGCGCCCAGACTTTCGCATCCGGCTCGATGGAAAAATCCGACAGGCTGCCGTCCTTCGTCGTCTTGGACCACTCGTAGATGCGCTGCAATTCCTCGGCTTCAGACGATGTGAAAAGATTACCGCTCTGTTGCATCGCCTTTTGCAGGCGGCGTGTGCAGAGATAATTCGCCCGGCCTTTCAGCATCGCGTAGCTGAACTTCACCGGCTCCGGCAGCGAGCCGAGCACGCCCGTGAGCATCGGCAGATCTTTTTCCGTGAGCTGTTCCTGGAGATTGATGGTGTGCGTGGAGATGATGGCTTTTTTTTTCTGCGCCACGGCGAACAGGATGGCAGGAATCAGATACGCGAGCGATTTGCCGACGCCCGTGCCGGCCTCGACCGCGAGATGCTCGCGGTTCTGCAACGCCCGCGCCACCGCCACGGCCATCTCTTGCTGCTGCGGACGGAATTCAAAATTGCTCGCCTTGGAAAGAACGCCCGTCGGCGAAAAGATTTCTTCGACTTGAGATACCAAATCGCTGCTACTCGGTTGAACTTCGGAAAGTGAAATCATTTACTCAAGGACGCGGCGGTGGCGTTGCTGGCGGCTGGCTAATTTTCCGTGCTGGTTTTGACACGGCTAGAGACTAGGCCAAAGCTCGCCGACGGAAAACTCATTTTGCCGAAATACCTGTGGAGCTTGGCAGCTGGTTTTGATAGAACACAGTAAATCAGTCAAAGGAAACGCCATGA
>JBEEMY010000536.1:0-2934 GCA_041192415.1 Verrucomicrobiota bacterium
CGGATGATGCCGGCGCTCACGCCCGCCGTGAGGCCGAAGTCGTCTGCGTTGACGATGAGAAATTTTTTCGTCATTTGAAGCCAAACTTGTCCGCCAGCCGCAGTGCCTCGCGCAGCCAGTTCTGCGCGTGCTTTTCCGGCGGTGACCAATCCTCCGCCCAGCCCAGCATCTGCACGCTCAAGTGCAACTGACACAACTCCACCGCCTCCATCAGCTCGTCCACCGACGGCGCGCGTTTTGAATTCAGCCCGCTGCGATACGCCGCGACGAAACGGCGTTTCTCCGCGTCACTCCACTCGCCCGCCGTGAGCGCAGCCAAGTCCAGCGCGCCCGGCCCGATACCAGCCAGCTCCCAATCAATCGCGCAAATCGCGTGCGCCGTTGCGCCATCGCGCACGATGACGTTGCTGGCGTAACATTCGCCGTGGATGAAATGTTGCGGGAGCGCCGCAATTTTTTTCACGACGCGGGAATAATTTTTCACCAGCCGTGCGAACTGCCGCCGCTCCGCCGCCGGTCGCCGCTTCAAAAACTTTTCCGCCCGGCCAATCCACACGCCGAAAAAATCCTCGTCGTAACGCAGCAGGGTTTTCGCCGTGGAGAATTTTTTCCCGGCGAACCGACTGTGGAACTCTCCCAGCCAGCGCGCTGCCGCGTCCCATTGCGCGAGATCGCCGACCTGCCAGAGCAGCAATCCGTCCACACGTTCCAGAAACAGCCAGTGGCGCTCCAACTGCGCCGAGTTCACCGCGCCAACACACCGGGCCGTGCCGTCCCGCGCCGGGTTCAGGATTTTTTGATAGACCTCAATCTCGCGCGCCGGGTGGTAAAGAAAATGCGGACGCACCTGCTGCGCCGTGGCCAGCACCGACGGCGGGCTGACATCCTTGAGCACCAGCCGCAATTTTTTCCCGCGCGCCAGCGTCACATCCAAAGTTTCCACCGTGTAGGACGACGAATAAGCCGAGAGCCGCCGCCGTAAAACTTTCACGCGCTGTTTCAGCACGCGCTCCAGTTCCGCACGCAGCTCGTCGCCGTGAATCCGATGTCTCGTTTCCTCGCTCATAGTCCAACCAGTTCCAGCAGCCGTTTCAAAACCTTGTCCGAGTCAAAAACTTCAACCGCAATTTCCCGCGCGTGTTTGGCGTGGTGGGTGTAATCAGAATTCAGCGCGTCAATCGCCGCCAGCACATCGTCGCTCGTGTCGAACGCGAACAAACCTTCGCCCGTCGGCAATAAATTTCTGATGCCGCAGTCCTGCGCGATGACCGGCCGCCCGCTCGCAAGGTAACAAACACTGCGGTCGCTGAACCAGCCGCAACGCGAATTCACATAGCCGCTCTTGGCGAGGCCGAACTCGGCCTTCGAGCCGCGAATAAATTCCGCGTAAGCCTGCGGCGTATTCGCCACGCACACGGGGTCGATCAATTGCCAGCGGTTGGCTTTCAGCGCGGCCAGGTCTTTCGTCTCATCAGGATGAATCGCCAGCGCGAGTAAAAAATTTTCCTTTGTGAGCGTGGGCAGCGAGATGAATTGCCGGAGCGAATGAACTTTTTGCCCGTAGTCCACGCCGTTGAAATGAATCGAGCCGTAGCCGCGCCAATTGGCGATGGTGGTGAGCGCGTCGTGTCTGACATCGCGTGCGACGGGCCAGTGTTCGAGCACGACGGGTTGGAAAGTTTTCAGCCAATCCAAACCACAAGTCGGCACCGAGCAGTCAGCGCTGCCGATGTTCTGCCCGATGGTGACGTGATGCGTGTGGCCGGCGAAGCGCATGTCAATTTTCTGCACGTCATGCCAGAGCTGGTTGAACGCGGGGTCGAGGTCGAGATAAACGCGGACGGGAATTTTCGCGGTGAGTTCCGGGGCGGCGAGCAGGCCGGAAATATTCAGGAGCAAATCCGCGCGCGCGGCGACGCGCTGCAATTCTGCGTAGTCTAGTCCGAACGTCTCGCATTTGCCGGCTAGCAGCAGCGCGGTGTGGTCGCGCAAACCAAACTCATCGCAGACGGATATGAAGTAGCGCGCGTTGTCCGAGTCCGCGAGCGAGGCGTTCGCAGGCCGCAACGCTTTGGGCTGGATTGGTTCGATGAAGAAAACTTCATGCCCCAGCCGTCGCAGGCCGAGGACATATTGCAGCACCGCCCAAGTCGCGCCGCCCTGCCACGGGTCGGCGGCGATCATGCCGCTCACGATGATGGTGAGTTTGCGTTTCAACGCGGACAGTTTGGCGGCGCGCTCTGAGTTTGCGTTTCAACGCGGACAGTTTGGCGGCGCGCTCCGCCGGAGTTCAAGCTTTAGCTTGTTTCCAACGCTACGCGAACGGCTGCTCGTCGAGGCTGATGCCGAAGGCGAGGTCGGCCTTGAGTTTGGAGAGCGCTATGATGAGGCTCTTGTCGTGCGCGAGCAGCAGGTCCGGCTCGAAGGGAATCGGCTTGCGACCGCGCATCGCGTCCGCGAGCGACTTGCCAGCTTCCACGCGGCCGATGAGGAAACGTTCGTCCTCGCGCGTGGGCTGACCGAGGATGTTCAGCGGAAAAACTTTTCCGGCGGGCGTGACGGTGAGGCGGTAGTTCACCAGCATGGTCACGAGGTCGTGGTTCAAGTAAGGCAACGGATTCGCCGCCGGGTCGGTGATGGTGCTGAACGTGTCGGCGATGCTGATTTTTAATTTGCCATGCGCGCCGCTGGCTTGGCTGCGCCGGATTTCGTCAAGGATGTCGCGCAGCTCGCCGCGCTCGGTGGTCGTGTAATCCTGCGCCGCCCACACGGACACGGAGCGCAGGTCAAAAAATTCCATGCCGAGATCCATCGCGAAGGCGACGGCTTTGGGGATGTCGCGGAAAACTTCCGGGGTCACAACGTAACTCGTGCCGATGCCGACGGGCGAACCGGTGTCGAGCTTGCGTTTCATCAACGCGCGCAGATTCGTGG
>JBEEMY010000537.1:0-3521 GCA_041192415.1 Verrucomicrobiota bacterium
AACTTGTCCGTGAGCCAGCCGAGACCTTGGTTGCCCTCGACGACGGGCGCGCGGCGAAGTTCAGCGGGCGGAGCCAGCTTCTTCAATTCTTCGATGTTCAGCGGTTCAGACATTCGTCAGTTAAATTTTGTGCGTCGTCAGCAGCGTGCCTTCGTATTCTTCGGTGCTCAACGGTTCCGCTGTGTAATCCGGCATCGCGGGATTCGGATTGCGAACGCGCGCGAGGTAAGTCGTGCGCGGCTTCGTGAGCAGGTTGCCGAGAACGGCGTAGTTCAGCGGCGATAATTTCTGTTTGGACACCGTGCTGTTCGCGTCGCTGATGTCGCCGAACACAATCGCGCCCGCCGGACACGCTTGTTGGCACGCCGTTTTCGGAATGTTGCCCGCGACTTCGGTGAGACGAACGTTGTCGCTCGCGCCGGCTTTGGCTTTCTGCCCAATCTTCGCGTGCTCGATGCGTTGCGTGCAGTAAGTGCATTTCTCCATCACACCGCGCATACGAACGGTCACGTCCGGATTCTTGCTCAACTTGATCAAGTCCCATTCGTCTTCCGTGCGCATACCGCTGTTCGGATCTTTCCACCAACGCAGCAAATCCCATTCTTTCTTGTCGCCTTCGCCGGTCGAGTGCGTGAGCGCGTTGTTGTAAAGCGTGCCTTTCAACTCGGTCAACGGACGCTTGTTGAAATCGAGGAAATTAAAACGACGAACCTTGTAAGGACAGTTGTTCGAGCAATAGCGCGTGCCAATGCAACGATTGTAAGCCATCACATTCAGACCTTCCTGATCGTGAACGGTCGCAGCGACGGGGCAGACGTTTTCGCACGGTGCGGTCTCGCAATGCGAGCACATCATCGGCTGGTTCACCACCTGCACGTCGTCAATCCACGACTGAGATTGCTGCTGCTCGTCCGTCTGGTTCATATCCGAATTCGGATTGAACCGGCTCGGATTATTCTTCCGTTTCGGATCGGTCGTAAAATAACGGTCAATGCGCAACCAAGACATTTCGCGACCGCGAATGACTTGATCCTTGCCGACAATCGGAATGTTGTTCTCGCTCTGGCAAGCAACGGCACAAGTGCCACAGCCGACACACGCGCTCAAATCAATCGCCATGCCCCACTGGTGCAACGCGGTCTTCTTCGCCTCGTCGAGCGGGTTCGGATACAGCGACCCAATCACCGGCGGCTCGACGCCATGAAATTTTTCTTCCGCGATATTCTCGTGCTTCTCTTCGGCTTCGATGACTTCCGCGCGGTTGAATTCGCGCACTGCCGGGCGGCCTTCCATTGACCAGTGATGCTGCGTGCAAGCGAGAACGTGCGTTTCACCTGTCTTGGAAACCGTTACGCCGGTCTCGACATATTTGCCGGAGAAAATTTTATAGGCGTTAAAGCCGACGCCGTTGCCGACGCGCCCTGCCCGCTCACGACCGTAACCGAGGGCGAGACCAAGCGAATAATCCGCCATGCCGGGCTGCACCCAAATCGGTCCGGAAACTTTTTTGCCGCCAAGCGAAATCTCCACGACATCGCCATTCGCCAAACCAAGTTCCTTTGCCGTCGCGCGACTGACGAGCACGGCGTTGTCCCACGTCATCTTGGTGATGGGTTCGGGCAACTCCTGCATCCAGCCGTTGTTTGCGTAGCGACCGTCGTCCATCTTCGCGTCACGGAAGAATACGACTTCCAGATTTTGCGCGGAAAGTGTCGGCGGATTGATTGTCGCGAGTAGGCGGTTCAATTCATTTGAAGACTGCGCAAGGGTGACGGAGTTGACGGACTTGGATTCGCCAGCGGCAAAGCCATTGAACAAAAATTTCTTCCAGTTTTCTTCCGAGCCACCGAACGTTGCGCGGACGATTTCGTGGGCGCTCGTCTTGGTTTCAGCGGCGAACAGCGCGAGAAATTCCAAATCCGTCAAGCCACCGAACAACGGCTGCGTGAGCGGTTGCACCGGCACAACGGAACCGTCCGTTGCAACTGCGTCGCCCCACGATTCAAGAAAATGCGTCGCGGGAAAATTCCAATTCGCCTTCGCGAAAGTCTCGTCCTCGTAATAGCCGAGGCGAACGACCGGGAATCAGCGTGACCGTGTTGCCGATGCTGTCGAGCGCCGTGTTGATGGCGTGCGCGAGCAAGTGAACTTCCATCGGCTGACGTTGACCGGCGACGACGAGAACATTGCCCCGGTTCGCCACCAAATCCTTGGCGCACTCCGCGAGCCAACTCGACATCGGCGCAGCCCCGCCCATGACGCTGGCGAGAATGGCGCTGGCGACCTTGATGATTTGGGACGCCGGCAAACGCATCCGATGATCCGCGCTCCCGCCCGTGAGCGTGAAGAGCGATTCCACCGCGTAAAGGCGATTCATGCCGGCAACCGACTTGCGACCAGCAGTGAACTTGCGGATGTGATTGTGCGAATCATCTTCGCCGCCGAGAAAATCGCAGTCGAGCGAGAGGATGACCTTGGCCTTGTCGAAATTAAAAACCGGACGCACCGCCTGACCGAATGCCAGCGTCGCCGCGCGTTGGTGGATGCCAGAATCAATCGCATCGGCCGTGATCCACTGCGCCTTGGGAAATTTCTGCGCAATGATTTTTTGCAGGCGCGCGCGCGAGGGCGACGTGTTGCTTTCGACGAGGAACGCCAGACCTTCCCCGCCGTTCGCGGAAAATTTTTGCGAGAGGCCGACGAGAAATTCCAGTGCTTCGCCGCGAGAAACTTCCTTGCCGTCGCGTTTGAATTTCTTCGCGCGGTCAATGTCGTAGAGGTCGAGAATCGCCGCCTGCGCGTAGCGATCCGTGCCGCCGTTGCTGCCGGGGAAAAGCGCGTTGCCTTCGATTTTAACCGGACGACCTTCGTAAGATTTGACGACCAGCGGAATCGCGCCGACCCGCGTGGGCATGGCCGTCGCAAAATACTGCGCCTCGCCAAAAGTATAATCCGCTTGCTGCTGACCGAACGGTTGCAGCGTTTCTTCCGGACGACGGCAACCCGCGCCCAGCGTCGCCACACCCGCAAGCGCGAACGACGCGGACATCAACTTGATGAATTGGCGGCGGCTCTGGCCATCTTCCAACTCGCTCGCGTTCGACGGAAATTCGCGGTGCAGCCAGTCCTTGAACTCCGGCGTCTCCGCCAGTTCGTCCATGCTGCGCCAGTAACGGCGGCCATTCGCGGGCGTTGAATTGGTCGGGTTTGAATTCATTAGCGGTGACAGGCCGAGCAGCTCGTGAGCGATTCCACCTTCATGTGGGCAACCAGTTTTTTGCCTTCCGAATCCTGCAATTTGTCGGCTTCAACAGAATTGGTGCTCCACTGCCAGTCGAGTTTGGTGACCTTGTCCGTCGGGTGGATTTTTGCGGCAGGATCGCGATGGCAGCTCAAACAGAAACTCATGCTCAAAGATTTGTCATGCTTCACCTCGTCCATCTGGTCAATGCGACCGTGACATTCCACGCAACCGATCCCGCGCGTGACGTGAACCGAGTGGTTGAAATAAACGTAGTCCG
>JBEEMY010000538.1:0-3001 GCA_041192415.1 Verrucomicrobiota bacterium
GAGTGCCGGACATCATGCAAAGAAAATTGCTATGGCTACCACCAGATTTGGTTCCACAGTTCGTTTTCTCCGCATTTGACGATTTTCCAGCCCGAACTTTGAAATGGTATTTATTGCCTTCGATCACTGGTTCGACATACGCTTCCTTCCCAGCTTTGCTCGACAGCACGAAGGTCGAAGCCAGCGGCACCTCCACCTCGCTGAACGCCGGGTTCGGACTCTTCACCGTGCGCGCCCACAGCCACGCGATGACGGTGAGCGCCTGCCCCCGCAGCGGCGCCAGATCGGGCCGCTCGGCCACCATCTCGGGCGTGACGGTGATCTTCGGGTACAGCGCCCCGATGCGCCGCTCGGCCTCGGCGCGCATCCACGCCCCATAGCGCCGCACGTCCTCCGCCAGCCCCTTCGCCCCCGTCCAGTCCTCGCCCAGCCTGCCCTGCTGATCCGCCGCCAGCCGAGGCCCGACCGGCACACACCCGGCAAAGCGCGGCGGAATCTCGATCATCGCCTTGTTGATCGTCACCGCCACCGGGTTCAGGTCGCTGGCGTAACTCTCCAGCCCCAGCCGCTGCGCCTCCAGCGGCAGCGCACCCCCACCCGCGAAGGGGTCGTGAAACGCCGGCAGCTTGCGCGGATCGAACAACTCGGCCGCCCGCGCATCGCCCGCATGGTCGCGGCAGGTGCGCTGCCAGCTCAGGCGGATCTCCTCGCGTGCGGCACCCAGCACGGTCTCGTTGGTCGTGTTCTCCCACTTCACCAACTGCTCGATCAACCCGAACAGCCGCTCGCGCTCCAGGTCGGCCAGACACCCGTCCAGCGTCGGCGCCTCGCCCGGCTCAGCCAGCAGGTGGGCGGTGTCGGCGGCTTCCGCGGCGTCGAACTGCGCCCGCCGGATCGTCCACAACGCGGTGCGCCGCGCCAGCTCGCGCCCGGCCGCCCGCAGCAGATCCTCGTCGGCGCGCAGCTCCTCGACGTACTCCGACGGGTCATCCACCATCTGCGAAAAGATCACCGCCCGCGCCGCCGCCAGCGGCCGACGCGCCCACCACAGGTGCAAGGTGCTCGGGTGGCCGTGGCGGATGGACTTCTCGCGCGCCGAGGCCGTGTTGATCGCTTCCAGGGGGAGGGCGACTTCGATGAGTTTCTTGCGGGTGGAGGGCGACTTCGATGAGTTTCTTGCGGGTTGATGTCATAAGAGAAAAGAATTGTTGAAAAATCAGCCCCTGGGGATGTCCGGCTCTACATCGGATTCAGACGGAATTAGTTTCACAAGGTCATCGATGTCAAAATTAATCTTGGTGGCGAAGTCATCAAAACATTGCAACGCGGCACTAACCTCTCCTGCTTCTATTAGCCTACGCACATGTGTGGTGTCGGGTATTTGACTTCCTTCTGGCCTCAGAAATGAATTCAGACTCTCTCGTAGCCCATCAATGATTTTAATGATTCCTTGAACGGCGTCGTCATCTAGTTCCATGGTTTACTTTCTTCTGTTGGGGAATGAGGATGCACAGAGTATTTAAACTATAGGTGCGAAGGTAAAGCTTGCCTTCAAGTCATTCATCCACGTCATTTCAATACGGCGATCGAATTGAAGCCGGCCGACCACGATGCCCGGATGAATGCCGATCCTGGTTGCAAAATCTGTGACCGCCACCTTGGACTTCGGCAATGACCTCAGTGCCTCGGCATGTTCCGGCGGTATCAGGAAATCCCGTGCCCAAGCATTGGCCTGCTGTTCCTCCAAGGAATCGCTGCCCGCCGTTCCAGGATCGTCTAGAAAGACGGCCTTCTTTTCCTGACTGTGCAGCAGCACATGCGCCGCTTCATGGAAGAACGTGAACCAAAACTTGTCATTGGTCTTGCCGTACAGCGACAACTGGATCAGCGGCCGATGCGGATTGAGCCAACGTGCGACACCCGCCACATGCGCACGGGGCAAGGCCGGGATCAACACCAGCGCGACCCCTGCCTCATCCAGCAGCCGTCGCAATTCTGTCGCCGGCGACGCCACGAGTTTGTCCGTGACCGCAAATTTTTTCACGCGACTCGACGGTAGTTGAAATTTGAAATCGCGGAACACGCGTTCACAAATCGTCATCAATCCACGCGCGCCGGTTTTTTCCTCCTCGGCACGGCTGGCGATCTCACGCAAGGCGATCACCGTCGGCTCGCCCTCGCTCATCGCTGCCGATTACGACAGTGTGCATTACGATTCGCCCGATGAACGCGGGGTAGATGTGGCTTTTGTGTATCAACGCAGCGCATTTAAAGTCTTGAACTCGCACCCCATTCGCATCAATATTCCTAGCGTAGAAAAAAAAGCAAACACGCCGCAAGCAACACGTGATATTCTGGAAGTTGATGGCATTTTGGGCGGCCGCGACACGCTGTCGGTTTTCGTAAACCATTGGCCGTCGCGCCGTCTGGGCGATAAAAACTCGGAGCCGCGCCGCATTGCCGCCGCTAAAACGCTTCGACATAGCGTGGACAGTTTAGTTACAGCCCGCCCTACTGCAAAAGTTATCATCATGGGCGACTTTAATGACCAGCCTACCGACGTGAGCATTTCCGAGGCTTTGCGCGCGCGCGAGGATAGAAATGCTATCGGGAATGGCGATTTATTCAACCTTCTTGCCGACCTGCATCTATTAGATAAAGGCTCGTATTTTTATAAAGGCATTTGGAATATGTTAGACCAAATTATTGTTACGCCAAATTTGATTACCACCAAAAAAGGCGAATTGAAGGCAACGAACCCGCAAATTTTCCAAGAAGAATGGATTTTATTTAAACATAAAGATTACGGTATGTTGCCGAACAGAACTTTTATAAGAAAATGGGCAAAAACGGATTGTCGGACAATTTTATCAATAGCGTTTTGCCCGACTTGCAAGGCAATGTATGGGCATTGACCTACAACAACGGCATCTACATCACCGTCGACGCTGGCGCTTCGTGGCGAAAGCCGGCCGATGCGGGCAAGGCCAACGGCGGCAAC